>DATFQH010000132.1:0-9218 GCA_035264385.1 Pedobacter sp. | reverse complement strand
AAGATTAAATCAGATCAGCAGCTTCCTGATCCTTTACATCAAGATTCCCTTTTTTTGCGTGGTTTTCCATCTGGTCGATAACGACAGCATCTACCGCAGCTACTATGCTTTAATTACCCTGGTTGTGATCATTTATGTCATACAGCAAAACAGAAGGATGCTTCGGCTAAAGCGTGCTGAAAAAGCCCTTACCCGCTCCAAAGCAGACTTGCAGTTCCTGCGCTCACAGATCAACCCGCATTTTCTGTTCAATGTGCTCAACACACTATACGGCACAGCTTTGCTCGACGGCTCTAAGCGAACTGCGGAAGGCATACAAAAGCTTGGTGACATGATGCGCTTCATGCTCCGTGAAAACCACCTGGATTTTATCCCCTTAAGCCGGGAGATCGCCTATCTCCACAATTATGTTTCTCTCCAGAAATTGCGGCTCCCCGAAGAGTCAACCAGTGTTGAACTGACCATTGATGAAAGTGCCGGCAGTCAATTGATCGTGCCTATGCTGCTGATTCCCTTTGTTGAGAATGCCTTCAAACACGGCGTACAACCGCCAGAAAAATCATGGGTAAAGATCACGCTGACCTGCAAAGCCGAAGAAATCCGTTTCGAGGTGCGCAACAGTCTGTTTACCGCGGCCGACAATGACCCTGAAGCGGAATATTCAGGAGTTGGTTTACCAAACGTACGTGAAAGACTGAACTTATTTTATCCGGGCAAACACGAGCTGAATTATGGCATACAGCATCAGGAGTTTGTAGCAGAACTAATCATTAACACTTTAGCAGAATAAATATGTTACGAGCCATCGCGATCGATGATGAACCCATAGCCCTGGAGATCATAAAAAATCTGGCAGCAGAAGTCCCGTTTGTAGACCTTAGGGACTGTTTTACCAATGCCCTGTCAGCGGTAAGTCTGCTGCACCAGCAACAAGTGGATCTGTTATTTCTGGACATTAAAATGCCTGGGATCTCAGGACTTGACTTTATCCAGACCATCAGCCAGCCGCCCCTTGTTATTTTCACAACCGCTTACAGTGAGCATGCGGTACAAAGTTTTGAACTCAATGCCATAGACTACCTGTTGAAACCTTTTTCAGCGGAACGTTTCCTGAAAGCATGCAATAAAGCTGCTGAACAATTTGAATTCCGCCGGAGCTACCCTCAGGCAAACGGCCCCTCGCCTGCGGTATTCATCAAAAGCGGCTATGAGCATATTCGTGTAGAACTCAGCGCTATTCATTACGCGGAGAGTCTGGGCAATTATGTCCGGTTTCAGGTCGATGGCCCGCCCATATTATCCAGGCTAACAATGAACGAGACAGAGCGCCTGCTACCGAAAACATCATTTATCCGCATTCACCGGTCCTATATCGTTGCCCGGCACCTGATCAGCAGGATTGATAAAACCAGTGTCTGGGTCGGACAGGCGGAACTGCCCACCGGCCTGGCCTACCGGCAGGAACTAGACAACCTCATTAAAAACAAAAGCTAACCTTACGTTATGAACCCATTTAAATTAATAGCCATTTTATGGCTAAGCGCCCTTGCTTTGCCCGTTTTTTCCCAGAATCATACCATCAAAGGCGGGGTTACGATCACCGGCGCATCTATCGTCATCCTCAACAAAAAAGATTCGGTGATCCAGGCCTTCACCCGCAGTAAAGCTGACGGGAACTTTATGCTAAAGCAGCTAAGCAGCGGTAATTACATTCTGCTGGCCACCTACCCTAACTATGCAGACTATACCGAAGAATTTGTATTGGACACCAACCATTTGCTGAGAGACTTTGGCAACATCAAGCTGACGCCCCTTTCTGTGCTGTTGAATGAAGTGATCATTAAAGGGACGATTTCAGCCGTCAAAATCAAGGGTGACACCACCGAGTACAACGCCAAAGCTTATAAATTAAATCCCAACGACAAAGTCGAAGACTTGCTGAAACGGCTGCCGGGCATACAAGTAGACAGATACGGACGCATTACCGCCCAGGGGCAAAGTGTGAACAAAGTACTGGTAGACGGAGAAGAATTTTTCGGTGACGACCCTACGCTGGTCACTCAAAACATTCGGGCCGATATGGTAGACAAGATCCAGCTGTACGACAAAAAAAGCGACCGGGCCGCCTTCACCGGCATAGACGATGGGGTCAAAAACAAAACGATCAATGTAGTTTTAAAAGAAGACAAAAAAAATGGCTATTTCGGAAAATTGGCCGCAGGATCCGGCACCAATAAATACTATAAAAGTGAAGGGATGTTTAACCTGTTCAAGCCGAAGCAAAAGCTATCTGCTTACGCCATCTGGGGAAACGACGGCAAGACAAATCTGGACTGGCAGGACAATGCCAAATACGGTTCAACTAACGTTGATCTTTCCCAGCAGGGCTCGGTCATACACCTGGAAAGCGGTGATGAACTGGAATCTTTTTCAGGGCGCTATAACGGCAATGGCCACCCGCTGGCCAGAACCGGCGGACTGCATTATGACCGCAAATGGCAGCAAGACAACCAATCGGTCAATATCAATTTCAAAACCGGAGCGGTAAATGTTGACGGTGACGAACAGACCGAGACGGAAAACAATTTGCCTGCGGGCACCATCAGCAGCCGTGCCAGCCGAAACTTTCAGAATTCCATCTTCAGGCAACTTGCTGATGTGGCTTACCAGTTGAAATTCAGCGCAAATACTGAACTGAAAATTACATTCAGCGGCGGACAAAAAAACACCCAGGCCGAAAGCACCTACACTTCAACAGCCTATACGGCCGGGCAGCAGCTGAACGAAAACTACACCACCATAGCTAATAACGGATCCAAAAATCAATTTAGCGCAGCGGTATTGTACAGCCATAAACTGAAGAAGGAAGGACGAACCTTTTCTGTTTATTTGGTTGAAGCAGCAGATAAGAGCAATACCAAAGGTTATTTAAACACTAAGCTCGATTTTTTCCTGACTGGCCAACTGGATAGTACCGAAAAAACCGATCAGTTCAAGCCATTACTGCTAACAAATCAAGCATTCAACAGCAGCATCACCTACACCGAGCCAATATCCAGAAAACTGGTCTTAATCTTGACTTACGGCCTGGGCAGTGGCAACAGCCAGTCTGACCGCCGATCTTACAACCGCGACATCAATGGCGGATTTAGCCTTTTGGACAGCTTGTACAGCAACGATTTTAAACTCACACAAACTACCCAGCAGTTCAATGCCATGCTCAACTTTAAAGCAGGAAAGCTATTACTGGACGGCGGTGCCAATGGCAGTCTGGTCAACTTCAGCCAATTGGATGGCTTTAGCGGTGGCTTATTTACCCGCAAGTTCCGGCTGCTGAATCCAACGGCAAATCTGCTTTACCAGTTTTCGCAGCAGGCATCATTGCGTTTCAATTATGCGGGTAACGCCAACGCGCCAAATGTCGGGCAACTGCAACCGGTACTGATCAACAATGACCCACTTAATATAACAAGTGGCAATCCATTTCTCAAACCCGCCTTTAATCACCGCTTTTTTACTTTTTATCAATCACATGAAGCAAACAGCGGCCAATTGATCGGGATACTGGGGAGTTACATGCTGACCTCAGGCGCGGTTGTGAACCAGGTAATAACAGATTCTGCTGGTAAAAGTACAACAGGCTTCGCTAATCTTTATGGGCGCAAACCCGCTAACGCGCGTATCGCTTTATTTTACGACAGGAAGATCAAACCACTGGATCTGATTGCAGGCGTCAATTTTGATTTCAACGGAACGAGCAGTTACAGTTTTGTTAACCATTTGCTGAACCGGTACCATACCAACACCTACCGGTTGCAGGCGAGATTTACTAAATACGTGGAGCAACGCTATGATTTTTATGTAACCGTCGGCCCCGACTATACCTTTAGCGCCTCATCACTGCAACCGGAACGCAACAATAACGGAAGGGGGTTTAACGCAACCGCTGATCTGAATGTTCATTTGCCCGGAAAATTGAAGTTAGCAGTTAATGCCAACTATCAGTACACCGCAGCAACGGGCATCTTTCCTGCGCCCTTTGAAAGGCTGCTGCTCAATGCTTCAGTGAGCAAAGCTTTCCTGCGGGCTGAAACCCTGAAGCTATCGCTGGCCACTAATGACCTATTGAACCAAAATACAGGCTTTAATCGCAGCATAAACAGCAGTCTGATCACCCAGAATACCTACACCACCATTAAACGCTATTTCATGCTGTCACTCAGCTATGATTTTAACCACAGTCTAAACTCCAGTAAATAATCCAACCATGAAAAATTTCCTGTTTATTTTTGTCATTTTACTTTTATCGGGCAGCCGGGCTGCCCGGGCACAGCAAACCGGACTGGTCACTTCCGGTACCGTGGAATACACCAAAACCATCAACATGTATGCCCTACTTAAACCTGGCGGCGATAATGTCGGTGAACTCGCTTTCGAGCAATACAAAAAGCAGCAACCGCAATTTGCCCGCTTGTACAGCAAACTAAGTTTTAATGGTCAGGAAACACTCTTTACACCATCGAAAGCAGGCAGTCTAACCGGTGGTTTTTTTGCTATCCCGCAGATCGCATTGCAAAACAGTACGGTATTTATGAACTACGACCATCTCACCTTTGCCAGTCAGAAGACCATATACGATGCTACATATCTCGTCAAAGACAGCATCCGTAAGATTCGCTGGAAGCTGACGGGGGAACTGCGCGATATCGCCGGATATAGCTGCCGCAGGGCCAATGGAATGACTCAGGATTCGCTATATGTAGTGGCATTTTATACGGATCAAATCCCCGTTCCCGGAGGTCCCGAATCTTTTACGGGCCTACCGGGCCTGATCCTCCAGGTCGCGTTGCCTCACGAACACATTAACTGGATCGCCTCCAAAGTAACCGTTGGAGCGGTTCCGCCTAATGTAGTTCGGGCACCTAAAAAAGGCAAAGTAACCGATATCAACGGCCTGACAATCATGCTCCGTGAACTTTCTGAACAAAGAAAGGAACCTGCTGCCGTTAACCTAAAAGCATTTATGCTTTGAAGGGGCAAAAACTATTTCTACAAAACTTCCAGCCACCGAATTTTTTCAATCATACTTTTTAGTTATTCATCAGCCGATTATCAATAGATAACGGTTAGAAATCCTTAAAACGGTATTATTGTAAAGACTTTCGTTTACAATTTCTTAGCATTCATTCCGCTGTTTTGGATTTTAGTCAGGCTTATAACGTTTCCATGAGGGTCAATGTTAAAAAAAATGGAGGCGTCCAAATCACGGGCGAAAAATTTGTGCCTAGCAAACGGCACCAGTTCTTTCCTGTCATTTCCTACCTGCCCATAAAGAATATTTTTCTCCAGCACGACTTCAAAAACAGGCCCCGGATTAAACTGATATTTGCCTGCATAACTTTGCAGCAACTTTACCGGCAGACTTATTTTGTTCTGAGCCTGCAGGCTGGTATCTTTGCGGCTTCCTTTATTTGGCAGGCCCGTACCAATAATGGTAAACCCGTTTACCTTTCCCGCTCGATCTTTTTCAAAGCTAAAGGTGCCCAGGCTGTTTTCCAATACAAAAAGATCTTTACCATAAGGAATCAGACGGCTTTTGTTGCCACCCAGGTAATAGTACATTAGGTTTCCATCCTGAAGTCTTACGGAATAATCTCCACCGTTTGCCAGCGTATATACACCCTGATAACTTTCGAGTTCAGATTTCCGCATAGCAATGGGTGTGTAGTTATAGGTCTTACCTGTTGCAGCAGCCAACAGCTTAGCCGCAAGAATGTCCGGATCGGCGGGGCTATCGCAATTCCTAAGAATAGAGATGGACAAATTCTCTTCAGGCAGGTAAGCTACATACGTGAAAAAACCGTTAACCACTCCTACGTGCTTTGCGCTGGCACTTCCCTGCACATTACCCGTCTCCCAACCATAACCATAACCGGTTGGTCTTCCGTTGTTAAGCCTGTATGAAGTGACCGCTTTTTTTACAGATTCACGTTTGAGGAGTTTTCCGTCGTGCAACGCAGCATACCATTTTGCCAGGTCCTCCGGCGTGGAAGCCAGTGAACCTGCGGCGTAAGGCAAGGTCATGCTCAGATAATCGGCATTCTGATAGCATCCGTTTCTTTGAACATATCCTGACACCCTGCCAGCAATTAGCTTGTTTGGGTTGTCGTAGTATGAATTTTTCATCCCCAGTGGCTTAAAGATGGTCTCATCGATGTATTCCCCGTATGATCTGCCTGTGATCAGTTCAATGATATAACCCAGCAAAATGTATCCAGAATTGGAATACTTGTAATCTGTTCCGGGTTCAAATTCAAGCTTCTCATTTTTAAAAAGGTCTATCAGCTGTTTAGGCGACAAATCCTTGCGTTTTAATTCTTCCGTGAAACTCGGTAAGCCGGTATAGTTAATCACTCCTGAGGTATGTGTAAGTAAAGCCTCAACTGTGATCACCTTTTCTTTTTCGGGAAAGTCAGGAATGTGCTTGCGGATATCGTCGCTCAGTGATAATTTTCCTTGTTCTGCCAGTTTGAGTATAGCGCAGGCCGTAAACTGTTTGGTCACCGAACCCATGCGAAATACATTATCAGACTTCATATCCACATTGAGTTCGATGTTGGCTTTGCCAAAAGTCTTTTTATAAATCAGATCGTTTCCTTTGGAAAGGTAAATCACTGCACCCGGACCATCTTTGGGATAAGCATTTGCCACCAGCGAATCAAACAGTTGGTTCTCTGTTTGGCCCATAGTTACATGAGCAAGAGTAGAAAAAACAATGCATAAGGATGCCATTAATGATGTTTTCATTTATTAAATGTTGATTGTAAATATTGAAAATGGATTGTTGAGTTATCTTACCCCTCTTTTTTATGGATTCGTTTTAAAAGCGCATAAGAAGCAAACAGGGCGATCCCCAAGCTCAAAAACACACAAAAGCTAATGGCAATAAATTTCTGCAGTTGAAACAAAGCGCTGCCTGCAGCTCCCGCGGCGACCCCAAGCGCGATACCTAAACTACTCATTGCCAAAATAAGCAGGAATGGCAATAGATTGCCCTGCCCTTTAAAGTGATCCGGGGGGAGCCCTCTTGCCAAAATTTCCATTCGCTCCTTGTGCCGGGTGGTGAAGTAGTAGTAACAGATGCCGAATACTACCAGGGAAACGGATATAAATAATGCTGCTGATGTGGTTTCCATATTTTTGCTAATTTCCTGATAAGACTGTATATATTTATAAGTGGTCACAAATGTGACCTTCTTTTCTCAAACACAGTCTAACAATCAATATGAAAATAACCTGGACACGATGCTACTTGGAAGCAACCGTAAAGAAGATCATTATTTAAAGCAGGCCATTGCGGGTGAGCGGGAAGGCTTTGAGTACTTAGTGAGTACCTATCAAAACATGGCCTATACGGTAGCAATCAAAATCTGCGGGAATAACGAGGATGCAGAAGAGGTCGTACAAGACGCCTTTATGAAAGCCTTCAGCGCCCTGGCGAATTTTCGAAGTGCATCTAAATTTTCAACATGGCTTTATAAAATCGTTTACTATACGGCCCTGACGAAAAGGAGTGTGAGGAAGATAAATGGTGTAGAATTGAATGAGGAATCGGGCGCATCTGCCTACCTGCTCGATGAAAAAAAGGAATTTAACGGTTTGATCCAGGCCGACCGGAAGAAATATATTAACCTTGCCCTCGCCCAATTGGTAGAAGAAGAAAGGATTGTAGTAACCCTTTATTACCTGGGAGAAAAAAGCACCTCGGAAATTGCAGAGATTCTGGACCTTGGAACATCTGCCATCAAGATGCGGTTAATGCGTGGCAGACAAAAATTGGAGAAGTCTTTAAAAGGTTTACTTACTGACGAATTAAAAGAGTTGTTATGAAATACGAAAAATTTACAGAGCACGATGCGCTGGCGGACTTGCTGAAAAAAGAAATGATGGATGTCCCCTCAGCGGAATTCTCAGACAAATTGCTGCATGCGTCTATAACAAGCTATAGGGTAAGTTACAGCAAGGCCTATCAAAAAGAAGAACGCTTAGGAAAGACAATCATAATCATCCTGATATTTTTCAACCTGATGATGCTCTATCTTTTGAGCCCTGTTGTTATAAACCCCAGCTGGCTCTTGATGGCTCTACCATTTGTGATCGGTTTGGGCATTTTGGTTCAAATGAATATCCGGATAGCAAAACGTATGCTTTTGAAACGTAACTTGTGAAAGCCTAATCTTATTAAAACGATCCAAAAGCAGAAAAAGCAACTGGTTGCCAGCTGCGAAAAAAAGATAACTTAACACAATGGCTGGAATATTCGTCGAACTCATACTCTCATGGATCTTACTTTGGTTGATATGCAAAAAGCATCTTTCTGTTCTCGGAGTTAAGCCAACAACAAGCAGGTTGTTCCATCTGGGCATTGGACTTTTAATTGCAGCTTCCTGTTGCACCGTTCATCAAATCATGACAACGGCATTCGTAAACAATAGCTGGACAACGAACAATCAGGCAACCGGGAAGGTAATACTTGAAAGCCTGCGTTGGACATTTGTGTCGGTGCTATACGAAGAATTGATTTTCAGGGGTGCTTTACTTTACATTGCTATAAAAAAACTGGGCGTCCTAAAAGCATGTCTTTTATCAGCAGTTTGCTTTGGTATCTATCACTGGTTTAGTTATAACCTATTTGGAAACCCGCTGATGATGGTCATTACATTTTCAATGACCTCAATTGTTGGCCTTTCATGGGCTTTCGCATTTGCCAGATCAGGCTCTCTATATTTACCGATTGCGTTGCATTTTGGATGGAATCTGTTTAATACGGTCGTGTTTTCTAATGGTAACTTCGGACAGGCAATCTTCACCAGGGTAAATGGAAATCAACCGCAGGGCATTTTGTCATGGATAGTTTTTCTATTCCAAGTATTTGCTCTGCCATTGGTTACATTCTGGTATCTTAACTGGCTTTCAAAAAAGCATAAGCTACAGGCCACACCGGAACTTGAGCATTAGATACCGGACTATGGAAAGGGCGGATGCTTAATTGTCAATATATTTAGTATTTTGCTATTTTAAAAATTCATTAAACGCCAATTTTATATGAGAAAAGAATTTCTGATCATTATTTTTTTAATCGAGGTGTTTGCTAAGTCTACCATGGCTCAAACGGATTTAAGAAGTCAGGAGCTGGTTTACACAAATCCTTTGAAAGT
>DATFQH010000131.1:0-6330 GCA_035264385.1 Pedobacter sp. | reverse complement strand
AGGCAAGATCATCCAGAAAATCCTTGGAAAAACCGATATCGACACGCTTGTATGCCGGGATGCTGAAATCATCCGAATACTGTTTAACCAAGGGTGCACCTAATGGAATTTTTGACCCGTAAAGCAGGTTAAGATGAACCTTGTAAGTCGGGCTGTTCATCAGCCTGTCCTGAAAATAAACAGAGAAGTTTACCCGCTGGTCCGTAGGCCTTTTCAGATAACCCTTGTCATCTCCCAAAATGTCCTGGTTGGCCTTCATCATTGAAACCCTGAAATAAGAAAGCAGATCCTTTACAAATTCGCCGCCTATACTAAAGTCGGCGCCATAAGTGTTGCCTTTTGCCACCTGTGCAGCCAGGTACTTGATCCGCACATTGTCCATCATATAGGGGATCAGCCTGTCCTGGTGCTTGAAATAAAACTCTGAAGTAAACTTAAGCCGTGTCCCTAAACCGTCGAAGGCATAATCAAGGCCTACAGACGTATTGTAAGAGCGCTGTGCTTTCTGATGAAGATTCAATACGCCGTTAAAATCCCTGATGCTCCTGTAATCCGGTGCCTGCTGATATATTCCGGCAGTAAATCTAAAGATTTTGTTGTTGTTGGGCGAGCGGTAAGCCAGCAGCAGCCTGGGGCTGATCAGCAGCTGATCGCTCAGTGTGTTGTAATTGGCCCTTACGCCCAGTTGCAGATCCGAATGATCGGAAACCCTGTAGCTGTCCTGCATGTACCCGGAAAAGTATTGTATGGCAAGCTTATTACTGGTATCAATTGCATTGTCCTGGTAAAAACTCTTAACGTCACCAGGTATATTCAGGCCCGCAGAATCAATAAAGCTATATTCGAGCAACTCATCATTATAGTACTTGTTCTCGAAACGCAATCCGGCAGAAAATACATGACTGTTGTAATTTTTATCTGCCTTTATTTCCGAACTAAAATTCTGCGACTCCAGATCATTATGCGCAAAATTGGTATAACCACCTGTGGCCTTGCTCCTTGCGCCATTCTGTCCATGCTCGTTATAAAGTTCATCCAATAAGTATCTGCCCTCAATCGTTATTCGCTCCCTTTCCAGTGTGTTAAAGAAACTATTGATCCATTTGATGCTAAGATTTGGCTCAGGAAAATAAGTAGCGGTAACTGCAGCCCCCCCGCTTTGGTAATCGTCGGTTTCTTCACCGCTATAAGCGGTTTGCAGGCGTAGCAAGGTATTCAGCGTCCCAAACTTCGTCTCCCTGCTTTCAGGAACAAGTTTAAAACTTCCGCTGTTGAAACTAACCAGAATATTTAATGAAAACCTTTCGGAGAGATTATACTGATAGATTGCCTGCGCATCGGTAAAATTAGGTGCATAACTACCTTTATTGTCCTGGCTGTTCAGCACCGTAGAATTGTTCTTATACCTTAATCCGGCCAGCAGGTAGCTGTTTTTGTTCAATATCTTCGAACTGAACGCACCGCCCAGAAAGCCCAGGTTCAGTATGGCCTCACTGCTGTCGGGCCGGTCATACCTCACATCAAGCACCGACGACAGCTTATCATCGTAACGGGCTTCAAAACCACCGGCAGAGAATTTCGCAGAACTCAGCAGATCATTGTTGATAAAACTGAGGCCTTCCTGCTGTCCGTTCCTGATTAGTACCGGCCTGCTGATCTCAACATCATTGACATAGACCAGGTTCTCATCAAAATTGCCGCCACGCACGCTATACTGTGAACTCAGTTCGTTGTTTACCGATACCCCCGGCAATGTTTTCAGAATCACTTCAAAATTACCCGATACCGAAGGCATAGCCGTCACATCCGTTATATTTAAAATGGATGTATTACTTAGCTGATTTTGCTTATTCGTAATCGTTACCTGTTCCAGTTCATTGATATTGCCTGAAAGCACCACGTCCTGAACGATCCTTCCGGCCTTGTTCTGCCTGATCTCGATAAAAACGGGCTTATAGCCCAGTAAATTATATTTAAGGGTAAAAGAAGTATGTACAGAATAGATATTGTATATCCCCTTCTCATCGGAAATGGCCGATTGGTTTTGTCCCGGAATACTTACGGTCACCTTAGACAGCGGAACATTCAGATCATCCCTGACCACACCTGTAACCTTTATCATTGGCTGGGCATGCACAATGCTAAACCCCAGCAAAACAGTAAAGATCAGCAGATATATTTTGAGCATCAAATACTTATATTTTCATTGTTCCGGCATCCAGCTGTTTCATTTCAGCGATCATATCCTTCGGGGAGTCAGCAGCAAATATAGCATTACCGGCTACCAGAACGCCTGCACCAGCCTTAACAAGCACTTCAAGATTATTTAAGCCCACCCCGCCATCAACCTCTATCAGCAAGCCAGGGTTGAGCAGCGCAGCCATAGCTTTAAGTTCCTGCACTTTATTTAAAGTATTGGGAATAAACTGCTGCCCGCCAAAGCCCGGATTTACCGACATGATCAGCACCAGGTCCAGATCAGAAAGGATATCTTTAAGCAAAGCCACCGGAGTATGCGGATTGAGCGCGACACCTGCCTTACATCCTGCGGTATGGATCGACTGTACCACCCTGTGCAGGTGTGTGCAGGCTTCATAATGAACAGTAATCACAGCAGCACCTGCAGCTGCAAACTGTTCGATATACCGCTCAGGATTCACGATCATCAGGTGTACGTCCAACGGCTTCAGCGCGTACTTTTTTAAGGCCTGCAATACAGGAAAACCAAAGGAAATATTAGGAACGAATACACCGTCCATAATATCTACATGAAACCAGTCGGCCTCACTCGAATTGATCATTTCAACATCACGCTGAAGGTTAGCAAAATCTGCAGAAAGTACGGATGGGGCAATAAGGTGTTTCATGGATGTATTGTTCTAATGCGAAGTAAATATAACAGGAACTGAGAAATATATGAGGAACTAAATATAAATAACAATGTTAAAAAACTGAATTAAAACAAAAACCCCTGCAATTTGCAGGGGTTTTATAAGATTCGTACATCATCTTCGGGAAAGCCCCAAAGACGACAGACTATGCTTTATTCTCGGCAGTTTCCGGTTTTGGCGGACGAGGCAACAAAGCTTTTCTTGAAAGCTTCATTTTACCCTGCTTGTCAATATCAAGAAGTTTTACTTCGAGTTTATCACCTTCTTTAAACACACCATCCATAGTTTCCAGACGGGTCCAGTCTATTTCAGAAATGTGCAGCAATCCGTCTTTACCCGGCATGATTTCTACAAATGCACCAAACGGCATGATAGATTTCACTTTACCCTGATAAGTAGCACCGATCTCAGGCTTGGCAGCGATCGCATTGATACGGCTGACAGCGGCATCAATTGCAGCTTTATTATCAGCGAAAATCTCAACGATACCTTTATTGCCTACCTCTTCGATAGAAATTGAAGCACCGGTTTCGCGTTGCATTTCCTGAATGATCTTGCCACCAGGTCCGATTACCGCACCGATGAATTCTTTATCAATGCTCAGTGAAACGATACGTGGCGCATGGTCTTTATAATCCTCACGAGGCGCAGAAATTGTTTTCTTCATCTCATTCAGAATGTGCAGACGGGCTTCTTTAGCCTGGTTCAAAGCGTTAGTCAACACTTCCCATTTCAAACCATTGATCTTTAAGTCCATCTGACAAGCAACGATACCTTTTTCAGTACCTGTTACTTTAAAGTCCATATCTCCCAGGTGATCTTCATCACCCAAAATATCCGAAAGGATCGCATATTTACCAGTTTTCTCATCGGTGATCAATCCCATAGCGATACCCGATACCGGAGCCTTGATTTTGATACCAGCATCCATCAGCGCAAGTGTACCCGCACAAACAGTAGCCATTGATGAAGAACCGTTTGATTCTAAAATATCGGAAACGATACGGATCGTGTAAGGGTTTTCTTCCAAACCAGGCAATACTTTTTTCAAAGAACGCATAGCCAGGTTACCATGACCAATCTCGCGACGGCCAGCGCCCCTGTTCGGACGAACCTCACCAGTAGAGAAACCAGGGAAGTTATAATGCAATAAGAATTTGTTATAACCATTGACGAAAGCACCGTCGATCATCTGCTCGTCGTCTTTAGACCCTAAAGTAACGGTAGTTAATGATTGGGTCTCACCACGGGTAAACACTGCCGAACCGTGAGCAGCAGGAAGGTAACCTACTTCAGACCAGATCGGGCGTACTGTACGGGCATCACGTCCGTCTAAACGAATTCCTTCGTCCAGAACCAGGTTACGGATCGCATCATATTGTACGTCGTGAAAATACTTTTTAGAAAGGAAGCCGGTTACATCGTCGATATCCTCACCCAAAGTAGCGATGAAGTCCATCAATACGGCACCAAAAGCATCTCCTCTTTCGCCTTTACTTGTGTTGCTTTTTGCAATCGCATATACCTTATCGTAAGTAGCAGCATAAACCTGTTCTTTCAATTCAGGATTGCTGTCTTCATGAGAATAAGTACGTTTTACTGTTTTACCAACCAGCTCAGCAAGTTCTTTCTGAGCCTGAACCTGGATCACGATAGCTTTGTGCGCAAACTCGATCGCCTCAACCATTTCAGTTTCAGAGATCTCATTACATTCACCCTCTACCATTACAATATCGTTCTCTGTACCGGCAACAAGGAATTCCATGTCTGCACGCTCCAGATCACTTACATAAGGATTGATGACAAATTTGCCGTCAATTCTGGCTACACGTACTTCAGAGATCGGCCCGTTGAAAGGGATATCTGAAACCGCAATTGCAGCTGAAGCCGCAAGACCAGCCAAACAGTCAGGCATTATATTTTTATCAGAAGAGATCAAAGAGATCATCACCTGCGTATCAGAGTGATAATCTTCAGGGAACATCGGACGCAAAGCACGGTCTACCAAACGTGAGATCAATACCTCATAATCAGATAATCTTGCCTCACGACGCAGGAAACCACCAGGAATACGGCCAGCGGCAGCATATTTCTCCTGATAATCTACAGATAAAGGTAAGAAGTCAACACCTGACTTTGCACCAACTGTAGAAACTACAGTTGCCAAAAGCATGGTATCGCCCATTCTAACTACTACTGAACCATCCGCTTGTTTGGCCAATTTACCGGTTTCAATTTCGATTGTTCGTCCATCGCCCAGATCGAACGATTTTTTTATTACATTCATTTAAAATTAGTTGTGGTGTGTTTTCCTCTTTTACACACCGGATTTATATATAGTGTATTTAACTTTTTTCAAACTTAGATAAAATTTCAGATTTTATCTTTTAAATAAAAAGCCATTCCCGTAAGAATGGCTTTCGCTGATATAAGTACGCTTATTTGCTGTCTCTCGACCCCAAAGGTTTGATGATATCCCTAAGTCCTAATGACTTAATGATAGCACGATAACGCTCAATATCTTTTTTGAACAGGTAAGCCAGGATACCACGGCGTTTACCTACCAATTTTTGCAGTGACAACTGGGTAGAGAAATCTTTACGATTTTTCTTTAAGTGTTCTGTTAAGTGCGCAATACGATATGTAAATAACGCTACCTGACCTTCTGCTGAACCCGTGTTGGTTTCTACTTCGCCGTGTTGTTTAAAGATTTCGGCTTTCTTTTCTTTACTTAAATACATTCTTGAATGATACTAAAGTGTGTATAATTAATTAATTGTCTGCAAAGATAGTCTAAGTTTTAAAAATTAACAACATCTGTATGTAATTCAATTTATATTAAATTTGCAATATAAGTAACCGTTTATGGAGCCGTCGCCAGGTGACTGCTTCGTCACTAATGAAGATCAATTCGATTCCGATGGAAAAAACACAATACAGCACATTTGAAAGTGAACTGAAAGTACGGCCTGATGATATAGACATGTTTAACCATGTACACAACAGCAAATATTTCGACTATGTGCTGGCCGCACGTTACGACCAGATGGCGGAATTTTACAAGATGCCGATGGAATCTTTTCTGGAAAGCGGATTTGGCTGGGTGGTGCGTACCGCGATGGTCGAATTTAAACGTCCGCTGGTACTGGGCGATGTGATCGCTGTGCGTACCGGCATTCTGACCATCAACGAAAAAGGTTGCCGCGTACAATTTGAAATCATCAATAAACAGACCGGCAAAGTGGCTTCTGATGGATGGTTTGATTACGTCATGATCGATATCGCTACCGGAAAGGGCTGCAAGGTCAATCAGGAGATGATCCTCGCTTATAGCATTTAACTAATTCCTGACTCGTTCTATCTGTTAGCGCGGCTACAGCAGGATGAGTCCACGGTGAGTCCGCCTTTTTTCAGGGAAAAGGCGGACTCACCGTGGACT
>DATFQH010000130.1:0-17812 GCA_035264385.1 Pedobacter sp. | reverse complement strand
ACAAATGTTGTAGGTAAAGGCCCCCAGCAAAATCAAACCGTAAAGAAATGGAATCACTATGTGATTGGTGGTTTAGCCCCTGTAGGCCTGTCTGACGCCACAAAAATGGCTGGCGGCGCTACTGACTATTCGGTAAACGTTCAGCATTCATTTGTAAATATGCTGATCAGCGCAGTAACGTTTGGAATTTACACACCAACAACCACTACAGTTACAAAATAATTATTCTATGGGGCAGCAAGCTGCGCTGTCCCATTCTAATCCTTCGGCGCTTTTTTTACGGAATGCACCGGTTGTTCCCCTTCTTCCCTTTCCTTCGCCGGATTTTTAAAATGAGGTTCATCACCGTTGTAAACCTCATCTTCAACTTTTTTTACCGCTTTGTCTCCTGCCGGAACTTTCCCTTTAGGGATTTCTTCCTTGAAATTGCTGCTGGGTTTTGGATTCTTTCTTTTCGGTTCACTGTTCATGATAATTGTTTTTTTACCCTGAATTCATTTCAGGATCGAGCAGTCCGCGTCTTTTCTAGGGAGGTAATGAAACACTTAGATAGCACCTATCTGCTTTGATTATGGATACAACAAGTACTTTTCGCGCATTGTTTTATAATTGCTCAAACCGGGTTCCCAGCTGGCTCTGATCTCCTGCTCAGACTTACCGGCAATTACCTGATTTCTGAACGTTCCAACACCGACCAGTCTTTCAATCGTGCCCATTTCCTTACTCAGTTTAGTGTTGAAAAAATCAGCCTTGTTCGGAGACGCATTGTATAACTCAATGATCCAGCTGAGGTTAATCTGTTTGGTTTTCCTGAAAATAGCAGTATCATACTTTCTGAGATCCAGTCCGTAGCAGACCTGGTTCATGAACAACGGCGTCTCAGACATGCCCTTAATGCTTACCGGGGTGTAAGAAAAACTGTATTTGCCCTTCAAAGCTGGGGCTCCAACAACAGTGAATGGAAACTGCGTACCCCGGCCATGGTTCAGGTAAGTGCCCTCAAATAAACAGGTTGAAGGATATAATAATATCGACTGTGCTGTATTCAGGTTGGGCGAAGGCTTTACGGGAAGCTCATAAGGTTTATCGTGCGTATAATTCGCCACTTTAATGATTTTGATCTGGCACTCTAGTTTATTGTCCAGCCAGCCCTCACCATTCAGCATCTGCGCGTATTCACCAACGGTCAGTCCATGCACTATCGGGATCGGCTTCAGCCCGATGCCAGATTTAAACTGCGGGTCGAGAATAGGCCCGTCAATATAAAATCCATTAGGATTTGGTCTATCCAGGATCAGCAGTTCTTTTTTATGTGCCGCGCAGGCCTCCATAACATGCTGTAATGTATTGATATACGTATAGAAGCGCACGCCAACATCCTGTATGTCAAAGATCATGACATCAACGTCAGCCAGATCCTCCTTTGTGGGAGTAGCATGCTTGCCATACAAAGAAATCGCTTTAATGCCGGTTTTAGCATCTACATCATCAGCTACATGTACACCAGCGCTGGCATTGCCTCTGAAGCCATGTTCCGGCCCGAAAATTTTAACAATGTTTACGCCTATTTTCAACAAGCTGTCTACCGTAGTTTCATTGCCGATAACAGAAGTAGGATTAACCACCATACCCACCCGTTTTCCTTTCAGATAAGGTACATACAAGTCGGTCTGTTCCGCACCGGTAAGCAACTTTGCTTTTGGTTTATCAATATTTTCTGCCTTTACCTTATAAGGATCAGGCACTCCCGAATTGAAGGTGATCTTGTTGGGGCCGGCACAAGCCTGCAATGATAAAACCAGCAACAATGTGTTTACAAAGGGTATAATAGAAGATGTCATGTAAACAAAGATAAAATTTTCTAAAGAAGTTTATTATATTGCTTACACAAAACCAAATGATAACCATGAGAACCAAATTAATTGCAATTTCTGCCGTACTGGCTGTAATTTCAGGCTATACTCCAAACCAAAAGAATGAACTGAAGCTGGAAAACAAATATTTTTCAGACGAAACCCAGCTTTTCATTCCTGATGACCTGGAAGCCACATTATGGGCAGAATCTCCCAAATTCTATAATCCGACCAATATGGATGTAGACATCAAAGGCCGGATCTGGGTAACAGAAGCAGTTAATTATAGAAAATACAACAACAAGGCACCTCATTTTAAGGACAGGGAAGCAGGAGACCGGGTGGTGATCCTGGAAGATAAAGACGGCGATGGCGTAGCCGAAACAAGCAAGGTGTTTGTACAGGACAAAGACCTTGTCGCTCCTCTTGGGATTTCTGTTTTGGGCAACAAGGTGATTGTTTCCTGCGCACCCTCGCTGATCGTATATACAGATGAAAACGGCGATGATAAGCCAGATAAAAAAGAAGTTTTCCTAACAGGATTTGGCGGGCTGGATCACGACCATAGCCTGCACGCATTGTTTGCCGGTCCCGATGGCAAGTATTACTTCAACGCCGGTAATGCCGGGCCGCACATCGTAACCGATAAAGCAGGGTGGCACCTGCGCTCCGGAAGTAACTACAACGGAGGCTCACCGTACAACAACAGCAATAAAGGCGCAATGGTAAGTGACGACGGAAAGATGTGGGTCGGAGGTATCGCCATGCGCGTAGATGCCGACGGCAAAGGACTTAAGGTGATGGGCCATAACTTCCGTAACTCCTATGAATTTACCATGGATTCTTTCGGAAACATGTGGCAGAACGACAATGACGACGACGGAAACAAGGGCGTACGCGTATCCTACCTGATGGAAGGAGCAAACATGGGCTATGCCAGTGCAGACGGCACCAGGAGATGGGAGGCAGACCGCCGTCCGAACCAGGCCACTCCGCTTGCACACTGGCACCAGGAAGACCCGGGTGTATTGCCTTTCGGAGACAATACAGGCGCAGGATCACCAACGGGCGTAGCCTTCAATGAAAGTGATTTGCTGGGAGAAAAATACCGGGGTATGCTTTTGGCTTGTGATGCCGGACGCAACGTGGTATTTGCTTACAAACCTGCAACCAATGGCGCCGGTTACGACCTCAACCGTCAGAACCTGATCACCTCACTTCCCGATAAGGACGTTGCAGTAGCCCAAAGTTCTGCCGGAGAGAATGAAAAAACAAAGTGGTTCCGCCCGAGCGATGTCATGATCGGCACAGACGGTGCCATTTACGTAGCCGACTGGTACGACAGCATGGTGGGTGGCCACAGAATGAACGATACCACAGGTACAGGACGAATCTATCGCATTGCGCCTAAAGGCAAAAAGCTGAGCAGCCCAAAATTGAACCTGAAAAATACCAAAGGCCAGATCGAGGCCCTGCTGAACCCGGCTATCAATGTCAGGAATGCGGGTTTTGTATTGCTTGCCGCACAGGGAAGCAAAGCCGTAAAGAGCGTAAAAGAGCTATTAAAGGCAACCAACCCATACCACAGGGCCAGAGCCATCTGGCTGCTTTCCAATATGGGCCCTACAGGTGTAGCCGAAGTAGAAAGCCTTTTGAAGGATAACGATCCAAATCTGCGCATTGCGGCCTACAGGGCATTGCGTCAGGCCAAACCCGATTTCATCGGCTATGCGGCACAGTTGAGTAACGACCCTTCATCTGCGGTGCGCGGTGAGGTAGCCGTATCGCTAAGAGACCTGCCATTGAACAGCACCCGCGAAATTCTGGTAACGCTGGCTGGTCAGTACGACGGTAAAGACCGTTTCTATCTGGAAGCACTCGGTTCAGGTGCCGAAGGTAAGGAAGAGCAATTGTACGCTGCCCTTGATACCAAAATGGGACTGGAACCCCTGAAATGGAGCTCAGCATTTGCAGACATTGTATGGAGATTGCACCCTAAGGCAGCACTCAGCTCCCTAAAGCAAAGAGCAGGCTCAGCGCAGCTTTCGGCAGACCAGCGCAAACAAGCCATTGTGGCCATCGGCTTTATTAAAGACCAGGCTGCGGCAGATGCGATGCAGGAACTGATGGCAAACAGCAATGCAGACGTTAAAGAACAAGCACTTTGGTGGCTTCGTTACCGTCAGGGCAACGAATGGAGCGAATTCAAAATCGAGCTGCCCGCAGCAGAATCCGGGATAGACGCAGCGCAGCAAAAAAAGATGCTCGCTCAGAAACTTAAGATCGAGAACAATACCAGCTCCCTGAAAGACAAGATAGCAGCAGCCACAATCATGGCAAAAGACAAGACCGGCGGAGAGATGCTGATCGGACTGGCCGTAGATAAAAAACTTTCAAAAGACCTCACCGATGAGATCAGTAAGGTAATTTTCAGCAATCCGGATCAGACCGTACGTGTGCTGGCCAGCGATTACTTTAAGAAACCCGGAGTATCTACGGTGTTGTCCATCCCTAAAATTGCAAAGTTACCGGGCGACGCCAAAGCTGGCCGTCTTGTTTTTCAGGGCAAATGCACAACCTGCCACCGCATCGGTAATGAAGGTGCAAGCATCGGCCCCGATCTCAGTCTGATCAGCAAGAAGTTTGAAAAGAACGGTCTTCTTGATGCCATCATCAATCCAAGTGCCGGTATGGCTTTCGGCTACGAATCCTGGCTCATCACCAAAAAAGACGGAACAACTGTTTCAGGCTTCCTTCAGGCAGATGGCCAGACCGTGGTGCTCAAAGGCATGGCCGGAGAAAAATACAATGTAAAAGCATCAGAGATAGCCACCCGCAAGCAATTTGCCACCTCGATCATGCCCGAGCCTTCCGGACTGGCACTGAACGAGAAGGATCTCGCCAATGTGGTAGAATATCTGCTGACCTTAAAGCAATAAATCAAATTAATTTGCCATTTTTGCGCTGTTACCCATACAGCGCAAAAATTGAATACAGAATATTTCATTGCAGGGCGAATAGCCCTCAGGTCAGAACGTACCTTTTCCAAACTGATAGTTAGAATAGCTATAGCAGGGGTAATGCTCAGTCTGGCCGTAATGATGCTTTCTGTAGCGATCATTAAAGGCTTTAAGACCGAGATCCAGGAAAAGGTACGCGGCTATATTGGCGACATCAGGGTCTTTAAGTTTGACCTCAACAATTCCTTCGAGCTGACTCCCTTTGTACCTGCAGCCAAAACCATCAGCGACCTGCGGAAAAATCCTGAAGTAGCATATTTTCAGCCCTATGCTACAAAACCGGCTATCATTTCGGCCAACGATGAAGTCGAAGGCATCAACTTTAAAGGCATCGACAAGACCTTCAACTGGGATTATATCCGCAAACACCTGGTAAGCGGTACGGTGATCAATTTTGCCGACAGCGCAAAGGCGATGCAGCAAATCATGATCTCGCAATTTACAGCCGGCAGACTGAAGCTAAAAACCGGAGACGATTTCATTATGCACTTTGTGCAGGATCCGCCGCGCAAGCGCAAGTTTAAGATAGTCGGTATTTACAACATCGGCGTAGAAGAGATCGACAAGGGCTTTGTACTGGGCGATCTAAACCTGATCCGCCGGCTGAACAACTGGGCACCAAACCAGATCGGCGGCATAGAGATCAGAATTAAAGACTTCTCCAGGCTCAGGTCCACATCAACCGACATTTACAGTAACCTGGAAACCAATCTTAAGTCAGAATCGGTACAGGAATACTTTCCCGCAATATTTACCTGGCTTTCACTGCTCGATGTCAATACAAAAGTATTGCTGGTATTGATGATGGTTGTCGGGGTCATCAACATGATCACAGCGTTGCTGATCATGATCCTCGAGCGGACAAATATGATCGGCCTGCTTAAATCCATGGGCATGACCGACGTAAGCATCATGAAGATCTTCCTGTACAATGCCATTTACCTGGTCGGTATAGGGCTCTTGCTGGGCAACATCCTGGGTCTGGGCATAGGCTTCATACAACAATATACCCATATATTTAAACTCGATCAATCGTCCTATTATCTTTCCTACGTGCCGATAGAGATCCACTTTACAGACGTGTTACTCCTGAACATATGCACCGTGCTGATCTGTTTCATCGTACTCATCGTGCCTTCCATGCTGGTCAGCAAGATCAGCCCGCTGAAAGCCATCAGGTTTAAGTAAAACTAGGGGATCAGCGCTGCATACAGGATGGCCGAAGGGTTCAGTTGTTTGCTGTTCAGAAAAAATGGCCCCGCGAAGGTCTGCGTAAAATACTGAAGCGAAAAGGCAACCACACACAATTTGCCCGGCTGTACCATAAATTCAAAACTGTGTTCGGGCATAACACTAGTGGGAAAAACGTATGGAATGTCCATAAACTGCGGCGTACAGATCTCAGCATTGAATGAAGCGAGGTCTATCATTGTCGCGTTGATCAGTAACCTGCACCAGCCTTCCGAAACTTTGGCCTGATTCGGAAACTTGAGTTGCTCAGGAACGCTCATTTCCGGAAAGTTTACCTGGAGTACATTTCCATCGACAATCATTTTAGGGACAGCGTAAAAATAATTACGCATTACCGAATCTGCGTTAAATTCGAAGCCCATCAGGTTTTTAAAGCTATCTCCGGTGTAGTGGTAAGTTTGATCGGCCGCATTTTTAGCCAGATTTAGTGTACTTAATACATCCGTATTCAGTCTGTATACCATTGTGCCATCATAATTTGGGGTGATAATATTAGCCAGACTGAGCCTTACAGATGCCGCGAGCGAACTCGCTTTCCCAAATGTCTTTGAAGACTTTTTACTGCCCTCGGTCATGTGCTCCATCATAAAATGAGGCATGATGCTAAGCACTTGCTTGCCCCGGTATTTTTTCATTACGGTATTACCAACCGACCCTCTAAAGAATTTACCTTTTAAAGTTGCCATAGTTTTTTTATTGAAATGACGTAAAGTTAAGTTGGTACCAATCTAGTCAATTAAAATTGAATCAACCTAAAAATCAAATAAATGCCAGCTTTTAGCGCTAATAGCTGGACTATAGTTGGAGTATAGTTGGACTATAGTTGGACTTTGATACTTGGATGGAGTATTGAATTAGCTGAATTCCTATCCCACATCAAACCCTGTCGCTGGGTGGAAATTGGTATAGAAGACCAGAATAAGAAATTATTAATATTTTAAAACCTTTATTTGGACTTATTCCAAATAATCATATATTTGCTGAGGATAAAAAATGCCACACGGTTCGCACCCGTGTGGCTAATTCCGGGAATCCCGGTTCACCTTTAATCGAAGTTAAAAGTAATGCAAATTAAGAAATTTTTGCTATTAGGTATATTATGTACCTACGTATTTTTTGCAAAGGCCCAAACTCAGGTAGCAGGCATTAGCGGAAAGCTAAAAAACAGTGCAGGAGCACCCATTCCTGCCGCAACCGTAAGAGTTCAAAACACATCTTACGGATCTGTTTCCGATGTCAACGGAAATTATAACATTACTAACGTAAAGCCCGGCAATTATATTGTAACGGTAAGTGCGATCGGGTTCAAAGCCGAAAAGAAAACTATCAAACTGGATGCTGGTCAGCAGCAAACTTTAAATTTCAGCCTGGAAGAAGATGCCAGGGATATGGAAACTGTCAATGTGATTGGCAGAACCAAGGCACAGGAGGTTAACAGGCAAGCCTTTAACGTTACTGCCATTGATGCGACGAAACTGTATAATACTACTTTAGATATTGCTGGCGCGCTTGACCGCGTGGCAGGTGTGCGTGTGAGGGAATCCGGTGGTGTCGGATCTAACTTTAACGTTTCTTTAAATGGGTTTTCAGGACGGCATATCCGTTATTTTATTGACGGGATCCCGATGGATAATTTTGGTTCATCCTTTCAGGTGAACAACATTCCAATCAATGTAGCGGAGCGTGTCGAGGTCTATAAAGGTGTGGTACCCATGTGGCTGGGATCTGATGCTCTGGGTGGAGCAATCAATATTGTAACTGGAAATAGGCATCGGAACTATGTGGATGCTTCTTATTCTTACGGTTCGTTCAACACGCATCGTAGTGTGGTCAACGCTGCTGCAACTTCTAAGAGCGGATTAACTGTACAGTTGAGTGCCTTCCAGAATTATTCGGATAATAATTTCAGAACCGACCTACCTATGAGGTTACAGAATAAGATGGTTGCTGAAAAAAGGGCACCCTGGGTAAACAGATTCCACGATGTATACCACAATGAAACTGTGATTGGGAACGTGGGTGTTGTTGGAAAGTCTTGGGCAGACAATTTTTTAATAGGAATGACATTGGGTCAGAATTACAAGGAAATGCAGACGGCAGCCAGACCTGATGCAGTTTACGGTCAGCTACACAGGCGCGGAAATATTGTGATGCCCTCTTTAAAATATAAAAAGGCAAATTTAATTCCGGGACTGGATGTAACCATCAACGCCAATTACAACTTGGGATACGAGACCACTGTGGATACCGCTATGGCCACCTACGAGTGGGACGGTATCCGTAGAGGCAAAATCACAATGGGAGAACGTGAGGGTGGAGGTCATATCGAATATAAAAATAACAATGGCTTGGCTACAGCCATGGTCAGTTACCGATTGAGCGAACATCATGCAGTTGCCGTCAATAACGTATTCTCAACTTTTGACAGGAAGCAGGATAACTTATTGTTCCCAGACTTAAACGCTAAGAACGTTCCTAAAAAAATGGATAAGAATGTGCTTGGCTTCGGATATTCTTATGATGTGAATAACAAATGGAGCGTAAATATTTTTGGTAAGCACATCCTCCTGAAAAGTGTAGTAAATAGCACAAATAATAAAAACTCCGACAGTAAACTGGGATACGGTACGGCCCTGGCTTATTACATTAAACCGGACTTGCAGATCCGTGGCTCTTATGAACTGACTAACAGGATGCCGGAAGCCAACGAGATTTTTGGGAACCTGGAGAACGAGGCGGCTAATCCTACACTGAAACCGGAAAAGAGCGACAATTTTAACCTGGGTCTGATCTATGGTTTCAAAATAAATGACGTTAACCGCTTCTCGATCAATGCCAATGCCATTTACAGGTACTCAACGGATTTCATATATAGCAGAATAGTGGGCGGTACTGGTCAGCAGATGGATTTTTCAATTTCTGATAACCGGGATGGGGTACGTACCACCGGGCTTGACGGGGAAGTCAGGTATTCCTATAGAAACTGGTTGAGCGTCGGGGCTACTGTAACTTACCAGAAGCTGGTCAATTTACAAAAGCATGATTATAATCCCTTTACAGGAAAATATTATGAAAAAGAAAGTGATGTCTACCTGGACCGGATGCCTAATATTCCTTACCTGTTCGGTAACGCGGA
This sequence comes from Pedobacter sp., assembly GCA_035264385.1. Lineage (GTDB taxonomy): Bacteria > Bacteroidota > Bacteroidia > Sphingobacteriales > Sphingobacteriaceae > Pedobacter. Next base: position 8,552 of record DATFQH010000130.1, on the reverse strand, counting down.
TGTGTCCGGGTCTTTCCGGAATGTGTTTGGGAAGGGGAATAACCTGACTGTTGGTTATAACCTGCTTTATGTAAACGAGTTCTGGTGGGAATGGCCAAGTTTAGGAACTCCGACAAGTGAATATAAAGGTTCAATTCCTTTTCAGCTTACTCATGATGTGAACTTTGTTTACAGCATGAAAAATGGGCGGTATAATGTTTCCCTGGAAGCCAGGAATCTGGCCGATAAACCTGTATTTGACAATTTTGCGCTGCAGAAGCCGGGTCGCGGTTTCTATCTGAATTTCAGGTATTTCATTAACAAGTCACAACAATAGTCATAATTTTTAAAAAGATCAATATGAAAACAACGATTACTAAATCGCTTCTTGTCCTGGCATTTGCCGGTGTTCTAAGTTCTTGCGAAAAGAAAGAAAACAGGGAAGTGATTCCACCAAATCCGGGAAATTATATCATTGCAGTTACTCCAACTGCAATCGCTAATAAAGCGGATTACCTGGTTACGGCAAGCACTCTGGAAAGTGGTGCGGTATCTATTATCGGGAATGGTGCTGAACAGGATGGTACTTACAGGTATTATGTAACTGCCAATAACAAATTCTTCAGTATGCTGTATGGTCAGGGCAGTCCTGGTGCAGTGACGGTTTATGGTGTCACGGATGGTAAGTTGAAAAAACTGAATGACTACGTTTCAGCAACTGTGCATGCTTTTGCACCCGTAAATGATGATATTTTGACGATCAGGGTACCGAGAAGACTGGCAGCCGCGGGCACGCCAACCGTTTATGAATGGTACCGGGTAAGTACAGTTACTAACCAAGAAGTTGGGAAAGGTACTGCTGATGCCATCACTCCAAGTGGTAATGGCGAGATCGCACACTTAAGCTGGATCAAGCAGGTAGGGAATAAAGTGTTTGCTCCATATTTCAGCATTTATAATAGCTTCTTCACTAAGTTTCCTGATGAGGCTGGAATCGCTGTATTTTCTTATCCTGACATGACTTATGAAAAAACCATCAGGGATACCAGGACAAGTTTTATCGGAAGATACTTTACAGATGGTTTGGGTGTTGTTGAAAACGGCGATTGTTATGCATTTTCGTCATCGGTTGCCGCAGATGACGATCCTGCTACAGCAGTTGTCGATGCTAAAATGACCTCAACCAAGCCTTCTGCTATCACCCGCATTAAAGCAAATACTACAGAGTTTGACCAAAGCTATTTCTTCAATTTTGAAGAAGCTTCTAACGGATATGTGATTACCAACTGGCTAAATATTGGTGGTAATAAATTCATTGCGAACATTGAGCCTAAAGCGACCAAAGGACAATATGTTACGGGCAAACGTTTGGCGATTGTCGACGTGGTGGCCAAAACAGTAAAGGCTGTTACAGGTTTTCCTGAAGTAGCTCAAATTTCAAATGTCACGACAACCAACTACAGCCCTAAGGATGGCAAAACCGGTTATATTGGTGTTAATTTGGTAAGCGGAGAAACTTATGTATATAAGATAGATGCTACTACTGCAACCGCGATCCGAGGTATCAAAGTGGAAGGTGGCCTGATCACTGCAATTCAGCACCTAGATTAATAAATCACCACACACCGTAGACACATTATTATACACCTAACACATCAGAACAATGATTACCGGAAATAAAACCTCAAACCCGAAAAAGAAGAACAAGGATTCTCTCTTTAACAGGATCAATAAATGGCTGCATTTGTGGCTGGGCCTTGTTTCGGGTGTCATCGTTCTGATTGTTTGTCTTACCGGTTGCATCTGGGTATTCAACGAAGAGATTACCGGCTTAATGGAGCCTGAAACGAAAGTGGAATGGCAGAACAAGCCGGTGCTTACGCCTTCGCAGCTCACTGATGTTGCAGCAAAACTGTATGCCGACAAGGTTCCCTCATACGCCAATTATCATCAGGGCGAGGTAATTAACCTGAGCCTGAGAAATAAGGTAGAGAAAGGCGGACGTGGCGGTGGCGGCGGAAGACGTGGTGGTGGTGTGCTGCTGAAGGTTAACCCTTATACCGGGGAGGTGGTCAGCAAGGAAGTGCGCAAACCCGGTGAGACGGATTTTTTCAGGTTCATTCTGAATGGTCACCGCTTTTTGTGGTTGCCCTACGAAATAGGGCGGCCGATTGTTAATTACGGTACCCTGGTATTCGTAGTTCTGCTGATCACCGGGCTGATCTGGTGGTATCCGAAGAAGTGGAACAAATCTACTACCGATAAAAGCTTCAAGATCAAATGGGGTGCTTCTTTTAAACGCGTGAACCTGGATCTGCACAATGTACTTGGATTTTATTCTTTACTGTTCTTATTGGCCATAGCGCTTACGGGAATGGTATACGGAATCAAATGGTATAGTGAAGGGCTTTACTGGGTTACTACTGCGGGCGAAAAGCTACCGGAATACAGAAGAATGGAATCTGATTCACTGCAGGCTGGTAAATTCTATACTCCGGTGCAGGCGATGGATGCTGCCTGGGCGAAGGTAATCGGCAAGCACCCCAGGTCTACGGGTTTTTATTACAGTTTCCCGGATGCCAAGCGCGCCAAAGCAACCATTGACATCACTGTTTACCCTACAGCAGGACAGTTTTACAATAGCCAGGGATATTCTTTTGACCAGCATACACTCAGGGAGCTGAAGCGAAAGGACCCGTATTCGGTTCCTTATGATGAAGCTACAGTGGGGCAGAAGATCCGCAAGATGAACTACGACATCCATGTGGGCAGTATTCTTGGTTTTCCGGGTAAAGTTCTGGCATTTCTGGCTTCCCTGATCGGTGCGAGTCTGCCGGTTACGGGTTTCCTGATCTGGTATGGCCGCAAGTTCAAGAAAAAGAAAGGCAAGAGCGATAAGGGCGCGGGGACAGATGCTGCGGAGAAGTCTGCTGCTAAACCTGTGCTTCGGCCTAAACTGAAAGTAATAGAAAAGGAACAGGAGCCGGTAATGGCGAGCAATGCGCCCCTTGAGCCGCAATAAAGAATTTTAAATTATCCCTTATTGATAACGGATGGCTCTTCACGGAGGTCATCAGGAAAAACAAAAATTATGAAAAAGATAACATTTTTAGCGCTGACTTTATTGCTCAGCTTTGTGACCACCAGCATTTTCGCACATGCCTTGTGGATTGAAACCGCTTCAACCGGTAAAGTTGGCCAGAAGCAGACTGTAAAGGTTTTCTATGGTGAATATGTAGCCAATGAGCGCGACAGTGTAACCAAATGGTATTCAGATGTAAAGGAGTTTTCGCTTTGGCTGGTTGGTCCGGATCAAAAGAAAACGCAACTGACCCTTACTCCAGGTGTAAACTACTTTGAGGGCAGCTTTACGCCGGAAAAAAATGGTGCCTATACTGTGGCAGTGAGCCATGAAGCGAAGGAACTTGGTGGTACCACAAAATATCACTTTCTTTCGAGTGCGGATGTTACTGTAGGAAAAGTTCTACCTGCTGCGACACAAAATCCGAATGTGCTTAAGCTGCATGTGGATGATGTTTCGGCCGCGAAGGTGAACAAATCAGTAAAGTTGAAAGCGTTTTTAAAGGATGCGGCAGCTAAAGGTAAAACCGTATCGGTATTCTCTCCTAACGGCTGGTCTAAAGAGCTGATTGCTGATGAAAATGGTATTGTTGAATTTACACCGCTTTGGGCAGGAAGGTATGTACTTGAAGTGAGTGATATGGATAAAACTCCGGGTCAGCATCACGGAAAAGACTTTAAAGCAACCTGGAAGGGTGCTACTTACAGTTTTGAAATCAAATAATTAGAACGCCTCGGTTAATAATTTAATGTGAAAGAGCCGGATGTAATGTCCGGATTTTTTATGCCCTGACTGGTACATGGTCATTCTCGCAAAGGAAGATAGGTGGCTTTCAGTTCTTCGCCTGCGGGGTGAATCAGTACTGCTTTGCATTTCAGGTCTGTGCCTATTTCGAAGGCGATACCTGAGCTGCTGTCGTAAATTTCCGTTTTATGCTTCTCGTCTGTGTAGCCGGCTAGTTTCTTAACGGTATATTCCTCCTGGATATCTGCGAGGGCAGAATTAACCCCGATCCCGCTGCCAGTCTTGAATTCGGGAGATGTAGTCCGGATCTGTTTAACTCTTGCTACAGGGTTGTCACCGGTATCACGCACACTAAATACCGCTGTAGCGTCAGATTTGGGATCGTGGTTTTTGTACCAGATCGCTACTGCCTTTTGCATGGCAGCATCTCCGGCATCGGGTTTGCCCATGTTGGTGTAAACCGGCGCTGCATCTTCATTTATTTTGATGTTCCCTGCGGATACACCCGGAAGGAGCAGGGTCTCGCGGTTTGTGGTATCGTTCTCTATCGCTACATTGGATACGATTACTGAGTCGTGCGTACTGCTGTCCTGTTCACTGCTGCAACCAGCGATCGCTAAAACTGCTGCGGATATAAAGATGCTCATCTTGCGCATAGATCGTTTTTTATGTACCATAACGATTTAGCAGCCGGAAATGTTTTCCTCTATTCCGCTGAAGTAAATTGCAGATCGTGTTGGTTAAGCAAACCTAATGGTCAACAGAAATATAGATTTCCACTTCGGCATCTTCAGGGTTTTGTGCCTTTTCTCCGTAAATTTCGAAATCTGTAGTGTAGCTTCTGGGTAAGTCTGTACTCCAGATCTTCAGCCATTCTTCGAAAACAATGTTGTCGCTCAGCTTGCCTTTGGCCACAAAGGGTGCGTAAGATCCGCCAGCTATGGTTATTCCCTTGAAGCCTTCGGGTATCTGTGACAGATTTTCCACCCGGCATCCCAAAACTGTTGTATATGGTTTTGTATGATCCAGCTCGTATTCGGTATATATGCAGTAAAGATTGTCGCCTAGCTTATTTGGAATCTGCACGCTGATGTTTTCTGTGAAAAACCTGGCCCAAAGTGCAGGAATGTCTGTAGAGGATTGCCCGTTTTCATTAGTGGTTCTTATTGCAATGCCTATCACATAGGCTTGTGGTATTGTTGTCATCTGATAAAATTTTTTCGCAAATTTAATGTTGCGACTGACAACCCTATGGCAGTTCGAAAAAAAAAGTATTTTTGTTTAAATCTTCTTTGCTATGAAAACGCTCCTGTATCTTTTGTCTTTTATCCTTATCGTATGTGCATCCTGTAAAAAACATAAAAAGGAGGAGGTGGCACCTGTAAAGTTTCATGCAGACGGAGAGGTCAGCAAGCTTTATTATAACGGTGAAAATTCGGTGAATATCGTTGTTCTGGGTGATGGGTTTACAAAAGAAGATTTACAGCAAGGCGGTAGTTTTGACAAGCAAAGCAAGGAACTGATCGACTACCTTTTTACCGTTCCTCCCTTCAGCCAGAACAAAAAGTACTTCAATACCTATGTGGTGTATGCTGAATCTAAAAATCGCGGGGCTTCGATGGGTTATGATCCTTCGGGCAGAACAAAGTTCAGCTCACATTTTTCATTGCAGACAGAAAGATTGCTGATGGCGGGTAATATGGACAGTTGTGATAAATACATTGAAAAAGCGCTGCCATTGTATAGGGTACACCTGGCGGTGATGATTGTTAACGACGCCACCTATGGTGGCTCTGGTGGGCGTATCGCGGTGGTTTCTGCGAATTCCCTTTCTAAATACATTTTTGTTCATGAGACCGGTCATACCTTTGCAGGTTTAGCAGATGAATATGTAGATGAGGCCATTGCTGACAATTATAGCATGAATTATATTTATTTTCTGCCTAATGTAGATGTTACCCCTGATCTGGACAGAATAAAGTGGCAGCATATATTGAAGAGACCGGCTTATCAAAACGAAGTCGGCGCTTTTGAAGGGGCATACTATAGAGCGAGTGGTGTGTTCAGGCCGGAGATGGGCAGTACGATGAGTGAACTTCGTTATCTCAATTTCAACGCACCAAGCCGGGAAGCCATCGTAAAAAGGATAAGGGAAATTACCGGTTTGCCTTTTAATGCAGAAGCGTTCTTTAATGAAGACGCTTTTAATATAAAGCCGGTAATAGCGCCTTCTCTGAGTGGTGTTTCGCTGCCAGCGAACGATTTTATTGGGATAAAGGCCCACATTCAGCGACTGAAAACGGGAAAGAGGTAGTTGAGGCTTATGGCTTGAGGTCGAGCAGATCATCAATTTGCCTGGCCAATTGCCGGTCTTTGTCTGTTACGATGTCTCCGGCATCGTGTGTGCTGAGCCAGATTTCTACCTTATTCCATTCGTTCGTCCATTTCGGGTGATGGTTGCTTTTTTCTGCTGCGAAGGCTACGCGGACCATAAATGCGAAGGCTTCCTGAAAATCCTTAAAGATCAATACTTTATAGAGTTTTCTGTCTATTTCCTGCCACTGTTTCTGAACTACGTTTTCCATTTTTAACTATTAGGTTACCACAGAATTGCGGCTATAACATCAAACAAAATGCAGATGAATAGGTTTTAAATTTGACCGGCAGCCTTTCGGATGTCTTCAACTATTCCTTCATTGAGCACAATATACATGCCCAGGCGTTCTTTTGATATACCGCTGGCCAACTGATAGGTAAATACCGGTTTATGATCCTGAAAAAATGTCTCCAGGTATTTGAAGGTGATGTTGTCGTATTTTTTCAGTTCAGCGGCCAGTTCGACGATATGGGTGGATATGAAGAAGGCGCTGTTTTTGATATTTGATAATTCGGAAATGATGAGAAACGAGGCGTCAAATGCATCTTTTACATTGGTGCCTCTGAACAGTTCGTCGAATATGACAAACATCCTTTCGTTGTTGATGAGCATTTGAGCGACTTGTTTTACTCTTTTTACCTCGCTGTAATAATGGCTCAGCCCATCGCTGATGTCGTCTGGCAGATTGATGGTGCTGACCAGGCCATTGAATATGCTTGTCTGCATTTCAGTCGCCGGGACTGGAAACCCGAGGTGGGCCAGGTAAACGGCGAGTCCGATGGATTTTAACAGGGAGGATTTTCCTGCCATATTAGAACCGGTGAGGAACACGATATTTTCTTCTTTGCTGAATATAACATCATTTTTTACCGGATTTTTGATGCCAGGATGAAAAAGACCTTTCATGCTGACTTTCATTTCCTCACCGTTTTCGTATTGTGGGAAACAGAAGTTTTTTTCTGACGCCACATAGGCTACACATTCGAATACATCGAGTTCGTAAACGAATTGCAGGAGTTCATGTATATTTCTTTTTTCGGTTCCACGGAACGCTTTGTCGAGCTGGTTAACCTGGTAGAATTTGAGTGCGGTTTCATTTAACAGTATGGCTTTGCCAAGCATCCCCTGATCAATTATTTCCCCGATCCGTTCGAGGATGGCACTGATGTATTCCGGGCTGCCTTCCGACTGGTGTTCTTTTATAAGGTTGTTCAGGTAACGCGCCAGTCTGATGAGGTATTTAAGGCCGGTTGTGACAATGTAATAATCGTTGCTCGAGTTTCTTGTGATAAAGTCTGCAACAGCGTCGATGAGGTTTGCCTTCGATTTTCTTCCGTCTGACTTCAGGTAAAATTCAATCAGGTCGAGTTCTTCATTTCTGATGTCGAGGGTGATCTTATGGTCATAAAAATATCTGATCGCATCCCTTCTGGTTTTGATGAGCTGCAGGTTAGCTGATGGTGCCGCCATCATTGTTCTCATTCGCTCGCGACCACCAATGGTACGGGTGCCTTTAAATATATTGAATACCGGCCCGGAGTTCGGCGGCCCGGTAAATATATTCAGGTCCTGAAGGGTCTGCGCATCAATGTTGAAGTTTTCCACTAATCAGCGCGCTCGCAGATGAGGAGATTAGACTGCCCCAACCGCTGGCTGCCGCGGCTCGCCGGTACGGCAACATCGCCTGCAGGAAGAAATTTTATGGTGCCTGCTGTTTTGGGTACATAGATAACTACTTCGGTTTTCGAATAGGAGTGCGGAATGTATTTGATGTAATAACCGTCGGGATGTAAGCCCCAGGTACCTCCGGGAAATTCGGTGTTTGCCGGAGCAGCGCCGGAGCGCATTGCCAGGCTCTCGATCTGGTCGTAAGAGGCATTGGCCTGGTACATCAACCCTCTGATTTTATTTTCTATTTCTACGATTGTTTTCGCTGGTTCCGGCAGATTATTGGTCAGTTTGGTCATGGCTTCGCCAGACAGGTAATCTACAACGCTACTGCCCAGAGATGAAAGATCATCTTTCTTCAACAGTTTGGCGGCTATCAATTGCAGGTCGGGAGAGAGTTTGCTAAAATTTGTTTTAGCGACGATGGCCCATAAAAGTAGCTGAACACTGCGCTGCTCTATTTCAGGGTGCTGCTCCCAATTGCTGATCAGTGTGTGTGCGATCTTTTCTTTTGGGCCTGCCAGAGGGGCAAACAAGTAGCCGTTACCTTTATCCGGGCCGTACGTGCCTGCTTGCAGGCAGAAGCTTTTAAAGGTGCCGGTATAGAATCCCGGCTTTAATACGAAACCTTCAGTAAAATTGTAATCTGCCTTCAACGCGCAAAATTCTTTTCTTAAAGAGTCTTTGCCAAAGTCGGGCGGA
>DATFQH010000129.1:0-8481 GCA_035264385.1 Pedobacter sp. | reverse complement strand
CAGCTGCCACGGCCAGATAAACCGTATTGCCGATACTCATAAAAGCTACGATATTCAGCAGGGCAGCCGCTTCAATAAAAGCACACCTGATGATGAAGGCCGTCTGATAACGAACCAGTTTCTCATCCGCAGTAGCTGAAGTATTCAATGCTGAAAGTTGCTTTCCAAACAAGAACTGTCCTGCAACAACGAAAATGACTGCCAATATTGGAAACAGCGGGAAATAAGGATCTTTCTGACCGGTAGCCATACTGAAGTGCAGTTTGTCCTTAACAAGAAAAAATGCCATTGCCGCGAATGTCGTTATCGCAACGCAGAAAGCAGCATGTAAAAGCTGCATGGTTTTTAGTTTCGAGGTGTTCATTTAATGAAATTGATGCAACAATATAAATATTTCTTTCAAAAAAGCTGTCAATTTGACAACAAACCAAGTTTGGAATAAGCATTGAGGATGAGCCTAATGTACTTAAAAAATGAGTTAACATATGAGCATAGAAGAAAAGGGAACCATATCCATTCACACGGAGAACATTTTCCCAATCATCAAGAAATTCCTGTATTCAGACAATGAGATCTTTTTACGGGAACTCGTGTCCAATGCCGTTGATGCGGTACAAAAAATCAAGCGACTTGCAGCACTTGGTCAGTACAATGGCGAACTGGGCAACCCACAGGTTGAAGTAGCGCTGGACAAAGAAAAGAAAACCATTACCATTTCAGACAACGGACTTGGTATGACCGCAGAAGAGATAAAAAAATACATCAACCAGGTTGCTTTTTCCGGAGCCAGCGAATTCGTGGAGAAATTCAAAGACGCCAAAGATGCGAATGAAATCATTGGTAAATTTGGTTTAGGCTTCTATTCAGCATTCATGGTGGCCGATTTGGTAGAGATCCAGACCCTGTCCTTTCAGGAAGGCGCAGAACCGGCACGGTGGGTATGCGACGGGAGTACTTCATTTGAGATCACCGAAGGTAGCAGAACTGAAAGAGGCACAGACATCATCCTGCACATCAATGCAGAATCTGAAGAATTTTTGGAGCAGCAGAAACTGGAGGGCATTCTCGACAAATACGGTAAATTTCTTCCCGTTCCGATTAAGTTTGGTACCCGGACAGAACAGCAGCCAGACGGTGAAGATGAAGAAGGTAAGCCAAAAACAAAGAGCGCAGAGGTAGACAACATCATCAATACCACCAACCCGATCTGGACCAAAGCACCTGCAGATTTGTCAGACTCAGATTATCTGGACTTCTATAAACAACTATATCCATTTTCAGAAGATCCGTTATTCTGGATCCACCTCAATGTAGATTATCCGTTTAACCTGACGGGCGTGTTGTACTTCCCTAAGGTGAAGAACGATTTCGAGATGCAACGCAACAAGATCAAGTTGTTTTCACGTCAGGTATTCATTACCGACGAAGTTAAAGACATCGTTCCCGAATTCCTGATGCTGCTTCACGGAGTGATCGACTCTCCGGATATTCCGCTAAACGTATCAAGAAGCTTCCTGCAGGCCGACAGTAATGTCAAAAAAATCAACAGCTACATCACCAAAAAAGTGGCTGATAAGTTGCAGGAACTGTTCAATAAAGACCGTAAGGGTTACGAAGAAAAATGGAGCGATATCGGGCTGTTCGTAAAATACGGGATGGTAAGCGAAGAGAAATTTAATGACAAGGCAAAAGACTTCGCCCTGCTTACCAACACCAAAGAAGAGCATTTCACGTTTGATGAATACCAGAACAAGGTAAAAGACAATCAGACAGATAAAAACGGACAAGTCGTTTACATTTATGCCAACGACCCCGCCAAACAAGACAGTTTCATTCAGTCAGCTAATAAAAAAGAATATGATGTATTGCTGATGAACTCCCCGATAGACAATCATTTCGTACAGCACCTGGAGCAAAAACTAGAGAAAACAGCGCTGAAACGCGTAGACTCCAGTGTAGCCAGTAAGCTGATCGACAAAGATGAAAGCCATGAATCGGTGTTGTCAGAAGAACAGTCGAAAAACGTAAAGGAGATTTTTGAAAAAGCAATCACCAAGCCCGGTTACTCCGTAGAGATTGTAGGGCTCAACCCCGAAGAACTTCCGGTAACCGTAACCATGGATGAATTCATGAGAAGAATGAAAGACATGGCCGCAATGGGCGGAGGCATGGGTTTCTATGGCAATATGCCCGACAGCTATAAAGTAGCCATCAACGGAAATCACAAGCTGATTGGAAAGATCATAGCTGAAGAAGATGAAGCGACCAGAACTTTGCTTGCTAAACAAGCGGTGGACCTGGCCTTGCTCGCCCAGGGCATGCTTACCGGGGCAGAACTGACCGCCTTTGTAAGCAGAAGCGTGGAGTTGATCTAAGCACCAGATTCCGGCCACAGATTTAAGGCCCCGTTCAACTAAACGTTGAGCGGGGCCTTTCTTATATGAATAATCCCTGCCGTTTCATAAATTTGAGCCACAACCTATTTTATGAACACGGAAAAAGAAAAAATGATAGCAGGGGAGCCCTATATAGCTGCCGACCCGGTTTTAACAGAAGAGAGATTAGCCTGTAAAACCCTGCTCCATCAACTGAACATCAAAGAATATGTAATCACAGCGCAGAGCAGGGATATCCTGAGCCAACTCATTCCAAATGCACCCAAAAGCCTGTACATAGAACCGCCTTTCTTCTGCGATTATGGCTATAATATTTTCTGTGGAGAAAATGTCTACTTCAATGTCAATTGCGTAGTACTCGACGGCATGCCCGTAAAGATTGGCAATAACGTGTTTTGCGGTCCCGGTGTCCAGATCTATACGGCGAGCCATCCACTGGATGCGGAACTCAGAAAAAGCGTCGAATTCTCTAAGCCAGTTGTCATCGGCGACGACTGCTGGATCGGAGGAGGAGCGATCATCTGTCCGGGAGTAACCATAGGAAACAGGTGTGTCATTGGCGCAGGTTCGGTGGTCACCAAAAACATCTCCGATGATACCCTGGCGGCAGGAAACCCCGCTAAAAAGATCCGGGACATTATACCCGGTCAATAATTATTCAGATTGCTGTAGCGTTTTAGTATCAGGTCTCGTTTTAAAAGAAAATGAGTTAATGGCCGTTAACCCCTAATTTATTAATCTTTAAAAAAGAAGGCTGATTATAGCCGACCCTTAAAAATACTAAAATGAATATCTTGACAAATTTTAAAAACATAACAAAATCCTTTATTGCCCTGGCGGCATTATCCGTTACCCTTGCAGCTTGCTCAAAAGACAAGGATTATACGCCACCTCCGATCTCGGGTTTAAACGTAATTCACGCATCACCAACTACTGAAAAACTGGATATTTACGTAGAGAATACAAAGGCCAATACAGCGGAATTTGCTTTTGGAAATAAGATCGGTTATCTCAACCTGTATTCAGGATCAAGAAGACTGGTTACTACCAAAAAAGGAATCACCACTACGCTCCTTACGCAGGATTTTGTTCTCGAAGATCAAAAGATATACTCTCTTTTCATCTATGACAAATTCGATGCTGTTAAATATCTGATGATCAAAGATGAAATTACTGCCCCTGCAGCCGGAAAGGCAAAAATACGTTTCGTTCACCTGTGCCCGGATGCCCTCGCCCTGAACCTGAACATTGCCGGAAAAGACACAGACATCTTCACAAACAAATCATTCAAAGCCTACACTGACTTTGTAGACATAGATCCTGCTGAAAAAGTTACTTTCAATGTGAAGAATAAAGCAGACGGAACACTCGCAACTAAAATTCAGGACGTTAAAATTGAAGCAGGTAAAGTTTATACCGTTTGGGTAAAAGGTCTTAAAGCTGCTGCCGACGATACCAAACTTGCCGTTGCTGTTTTCCAGCACTAGCAGATGAACTTAAATGGCTGCCCGGAAGAGACTCATACGAAAAATGTAATTTTCGGGCAGACCGTTTAATAAATTGAATAATGAAGCTCATCTTTGCGTTATATACATGATCATCAAACCATTACTAACTGGGGATAAAAAGAATGCTCGGCCTTGAGGACGCTATAGAAGGGTGTTTAAAAAATAATAACAAGAGTAAAGAAATGATCTATAAATCATTTTACGGCTATTTAATGGGTGTTGTTTTGCGTTATGTAAATGATCGGAACGACGCGGAAGAGCTTGTAAATGATACCTTTATTAAAATATTTAAGAGCATTGGCCAGTTCAGCTTTCCTAATGAGGAAGGAGGACTTCAAAAAGCATTCAAGGGCTGGATCGCCAGAATCTCATCACGAACCGCAATAGATTTTTTGCGGGCAAAGAAAACACACGTATACGTAGATGAAATTGTGGAGGAACAGCAGCCCTTCACCCAGATCAATGTCATATCACAGCTCAACGCTCAGGACATCTTAAAGCTGCTGAACATACTGCCGGAAACACACAGGATAATATTTAATATGTACGAGATAGAGGGATTCTCTCACGATGAGATCTCGAAGATGCTGAACATCCCTGAAAGTTCAAGCAGAGTCTATCTCACAAGAGCAAAGAGTAAATTAAGAGAATTGTATTCAAAAACATTAACAAATTCGTATGCGACCAACTAAACATATGGATCCATCAGAAGAAGAGCTGATCGCTCATATTAAAGATAGCCTGATGAGCCATGAGGAATCTTATGTCCCTGGCGCATGGGAAAAATTCAATAAGGAAGAACCGAAGGGAACAAGACTTATATATTGGATCGGACCATTAAGCGGTGTTGCGGCCATGCTGCTGATTGGTGGTGGTTTATATTTATATACCAGCCGTCCTCTAGAAAAAAAACCTTTGGAAACGGCAAAGACCGCTCAGCCTGCCAACAGTCTTCCTGTTGAGGAAACAGCTACGGTAGCCATGAGGCCTCGGGAAAATCAAGCCAGGCAGGAAGCTGTAAATTCGGGTCAGTCAGTTAATGTAAACAATGCAACTGCTACAATCGAGCAGGCACAAACGATTAATGCACCTGCAGCAGGCAATAATCTTATCGCGGAAGCAGATCCGGTGGTTTCCAACCCTGCCGTCGCGGATGCCAGAATAATCGCCTCCGGGGACGTGCCAAAAGAAAATAAAAGTATAAGTATCCAGGAATTTCTGAATCAGGAAACGCTTGCAGCAAATCATAACAATAAAGCAGTGGCCGAATCTAAAGTGCAGAAATGGGAGATGGGCGTCGTGGTTGCGCCATCCTTTGGCAATACCAGGAAATTGAATATGGGCTATGGGCTGAGTATGGGATATGCAGTATCAGACAAAATATCTTTAAACTCAGGAATCTCCTACAACGAACTTGCTGCGGCTAAAAACATCGACGCCCCGGAGTCGTTCAACATGCGGGGTACGGCAATTGCCGGCGACACCAAAAGTCTGGAATCAGTGGAAGCAAGACTGATAGGTATCGATGTCCCTCTCGAACTGAAATATCACTTTAGTAAGAGCCTCTATGCCAATGTCGGCGTATCTGCATTTGCGGTCATCAGCCAGAAACAAAGCAACAACTATATCCAGGAAAAAGTAGCCGAACGCGCACCTTCACTTACAGACGGCAATAGTGATTTTAATACCTTCCTGGTTAAGGAAAAGACGACAGAAGAAGCCCCCAAATCTGAGGTTAATCAAGACAAATACCTTGGTTTTTATAACTTCTCCTTCGGTTACAGGCAAAAAATCTCCAAATCGAAATCGGTATCAGTCGAACCTTTTATGAAGGTTCCGATGAAAGAAGTTTCAAAAGAGAACCTTCGCCTGATGGGAACAGGGCTGAGGCTGAAGTTTGATTTCTAGCTGTAACCTTTTCCTGATTTTTTCGTCTACTGTTTAACATCTTTTAACAGGATTATTGACACAGAGATTGTAATCAAGAGCGTTAACCAGGAGAAAAGTTTAGTAACTTTGTCTTAGTTTAAACTTCGTAATTATGAAAACGAAACTACTCATTGCCTTTGCGGCAGCATTTTTTGCCACCCAAGCCAGCCATGCACAGCAAGCCAGCCTTATTCCCGATCAAAACCCGGCATACGAGAATAGCCATGCAAAATATATGAACATAGCAGATTCTCTTACCAGTACACAGGGAACTACCGTACAAAACACCTATAAGGCCTACGACTGGTATGAAGCGAGAGAAGAACGCAGGAAGCTGCGCCGTGAACGCAACTATCAGCAATCATTGTTATACCCTTCGGTTAATTATTATCCCGGCTTCGGGTTCAACAACTGGAATAGCGGCTGGGGCTACAACCGCTGGGGCCATCACAACTGGAGACAAAGCAACCTTTGGTTAGGCTGGTAACACAACATTTAAATCAATTTATACCTCATAAAATGCAATTCAAAAAAATAGCAACCATTGCTGCCATCGCAGTTTCCGGAATAATCATCGCGTCCTGTTCAAGAAAAGTAACCAGGATCAATACCAACGACACCGTAGACATCAGCGGTAACTGGAACAATACAGATTCCAGATTAGTAGCACAGGAAATGACACAAAGTATTCTTGGCGGCAAATGGATCTCGACCCATCTTGAGGAGAAACAAGGCAAGCGGCCGGTGGTTGTAGTTGGACTGGTACAAAACAAAAGCCACGAGCACATTGATGCCGAAACGTTCGTAAAAGACGTAGAGCAGACATTCATCCAGAGTGAACGCGTACGTCTGGTACAGGGAGGGAAGAAGAGAGAAGAACTGCGAGCTGAAAAAGCAGACCAGCAGGACAACGCCTCGGTATCTACGATGAAAAAATTCGGCCTCGAGAACGGAGCAGACTATATCCTTCAGGGTTCCATCAACTCTATTGTAGACGCACACAAAAAACAAAAGGTAGTCTACTACCAGGTAAATCTTGAACTGACCAACATACAGACAAACGAGGTCGTATGGATCGGCGATAAAAAGATCTCTAAATTCGTTAAAAACTAGCAGGGGCTTCCCGCTAATTCATTTATGATCAAAATCATTAAGCATAATTACGGGGCATCAATTCTTTTCGGGTTGATGCTTTTTCTTTGCAGCTGCGCGGCCTACAATGAAAAGATTGCAGGATATTATAAGCAGGTTTCTGAAGGAAATTATGCCGAAGCCAATAAGGAACTGGACAAGAACACCCTGCTTCAAAAGCCAAGAAACCAGTTGCTTTTCCTGATGGAAAAAGGGAAGACCAGTCACCTCAGCGGGGAATACGAAAATAGCAACAGGTACTTCAACGAAGCCGACGCCTTACTGGAAAAAGGACTGAACAGCGTAGGCGACGCGCTCGTGGGTACACTGGTAAACCCAATGACGCAAACCTACAAAGGAGAAGACTTTGAAAAATTCATGATCCATTACTACAACGCGCTCAACTACCTTTACCTCAATAATCGGGAAGATGCCATTGTGGAAGCCCGCCGGATCACCCTTCAGTCACAGGAACAAGACAATAAATTCAACAACAAAGAGAACCGGTATTCAAAGGATGCCTTTTCACTGATGCTGCAAGGCATGATCTATGAGAGTGACGGAGATGTAAACAACGCCTTTATCGCCTACCGTAATGCCGCAGAGGTTTACCTGGGCAGTAAAGACAAAACATGGTACGGTACCAGTATGCCAAAAGAACTGCAGATCGATGTACTACGTACGGCAGACCTCAACGGATTTAAATCTGAACTTGGCCATTTCGAAGAACTGTTCGGGATCAAATACGAAGCTAAGCCTAAATCTGACGGCGGGGAACTGATCTTCTTCTGGGAGAACGGACTTGCCCCCGTAAAGCAGCAGGAAGAGTTTTTCTTCTCCCTCATCAGGGGAGGCGACGGAAACCTGGTTTTTACCAACGCAACAGGAACGATCTTCGTTCCCTATAACAGCTCGTATGGCAGTAACGACATCAATTTAAACTCCGTGGAAAGCCTGCGTGCAACCTATCCCAAGTATGTTGCCCGGCCATTATACTACAGCAGCGCAACCCTTACCAACGGGCAGCAAACCCTGGGCTTCGAAAAAACGGAAGACATCAACGAACTTGCTTTTAAGACGCTGGATCAGCGCTTTCTTAAAGAGATGGGCAAAATCCTGACCAGGCTGGCCGTAAAAAAAGCAGCGGAATACGCATTAAAGGCAAGCGCTAAAAAGAGCGGCAAAGACGGCAAGGACAATGCCCTGCTTGAGGGCCTGGGCTTCGGGGTGCAACTATACAGCCTGTTATCAGAAAAGGCCGATACCCGCAACTGGCAAACGCTGCCAAGCCAGATCTGTTATACCAGGATCCCATTGCAAAAAGGCAGCAATACCTTAACTTTGAAGCTGAACGGAAGCAGCGGAGAAGAGAACAGGACCATACAGATTGAGGGCACAGGCAAGCTGCAGTTTTATAACTATTCCACGCTGCGATAGCAGCCACAGAAAATATACCCATTATGCAAGAACCATTTGACATTCAGATAGCGGCTATAGATTACGCCGTATTTCCCGAA
>DATFQH010000128.1:0-17707 GCA_035264385.1 Pedobacter sp. | reverse complement strand
GAACGAATGGAATCTTTAAATTCTTGCAATTTCGTAGCTCCAGTTCTCTGAACCTCTCCAGTAATATTTACAAGAAAATCAAGCCTTTGCCCATTTAGGGTGTGAACGATGTTTTGTAAATAAAAAAAGAAAAGGTGAATTGCTAACACCCAACTCACTGCTCTAAATAGCTCCTGTCGGTCTAATTGATTATAACCTTTTCGAAATGCAATAACGCTCAAGGGAAATAGAAGCCATCCCAATACCCTCGGAAAATAATAATTTGAGTCAGGAATATAAGATATAT
Organism: Pedobacter sp.; assembly: GCA_035264385.1. Lineage (GTDB taxonomy): Bacteria > Bacteroidota > Bacteroidia > Sphingobacteriales > Sphingobacteriaceae > Pedobacter. The sequence goes on along the minus strand of DATFQH010000128.1, from coordinate 17,421 downwards.
TCAACACGCCAACAATAATTGAAATAAAGATTATCCCATAAAATATTATTAAAAAATTGGAGTCCTCTTTTGTGTTAGGAACATTTGAAGTCAGTAGAATTAAGATTCCAAACGATAAAAGAGGGAACGGAGCCAAGCCTATTTGGCGAAAATAAAGGGCCTGCAATGTTGCAAAAAGCAAACAGATAAGAAGACAAAAAACTTTTCCCCTCATGTTTAACTATCCAAAAAGTCCTTAATCATAAATCGCTCTGAAATAAATGGTCCTTCTATAAACTTTAAATCACGATTCCAGTATCCTTCACAACTGTCATAAATCAATCTAGAAAAGCCAAAACAGACTTCGATTATTTTTGGCTCCTCGCCATCGTATACAAAATCATATGCTAAACATTGGGCTTTTAATTTTTCTGTCGTTTCGAATGCAATCTCAACCAATCTTGTATCAATATTGGCCGCTGAAAAATCAAATTTACCACTTCCCGATGCCCTGAAATCATTTTCTCTATTAAATCTTCTCATTCCGAAGGCTCTTTTACCTATAATTATAATTCGTGTATCATAATCATTGCCCGGAAGGAATTCTTGCAAATAGACATAACCCTTTTCTGAAGCGTGTAACGCACGTTCTTTATAAACCTTTTTAAAATGATTGAATACCTTTTTTATTAAAATAAGCGGATTTTTGAAGTTTTTACTTATTCGGACTTTCTGACTAAAATTGCCGAGTGGCTTTGCTATCGGCGAAACACCCGCGCCAAACATCAACTGAATATATGATTTTGCCTCTTCTGCATTGCCTAATAAACTTACATTGGCTGCGCCTGCACCCCTTTTTAATTTGGCGACAACTGGCAGTTTCGTATTTTCGATAAATTTCAGAGCTTCTTTCTCGTTGTAAAAAACCGTAGATTTTGCAAACGGAGCTTGCAAACTTTCCAGAAGATATTTTTGGGACACCTTATCGTCAAAATGCCATCGAGTACTAAAATTAGGAAATGTTTTGACCCCAATCAGATCAATACCATTTAGCACAGGCGAAAACAATAACAAATCGTGAAAATTAGAATGATGAAAATGCCACATGAAATGTGTAATTTTTTCTTTATACATCACCTCTATGATGTTCGATTGAAAGCAGTCGACTATAATATATTCAATCCCGAACTCTTTACAATATTCTATCCAACGATTCGAAAAACTGCCTTCTCTATGGTGAATTGCTAGTCTCATAAGTCTTATTGTTTTTTCTTTAACCACTTCATAACATATTCTGTTAAAATAGCCGAATTCTGTTGAGTGTCGTTTAAACCAAATTTTTTATACCCCTTATATAGATATACTGGCAGCAGGTCTTTTGATATCGAACGAAAAAAATCAAAAATTGCAGAATTTTCAATTTTCGGGAGCTTAATTAATTTGTCATTTAAATCATCATACAATTCAGGATTTCCGAAAATATCTATTACCCCATTGATCTTCCTATACCATGCGTTCCCAAAAACAATTACCGGCTTACCCCTAAGTAAAGCTTCTAGCCCGATGGTCCCAGTTAGCGTGAAAACTGCAGTAACCTTTTTAAGTAATAGGTTAGAAGATATTTCGTCGTTTATCATTACGACATTCGGCAAATCCTTGATTGACTCATAAATATCCCGATAGCGCCCCCTGTGTCCATCATAATTGGGGTGGAATTGAGTCGTGTGTTCCTTCACAATCAGTACGGAATTTTCAGGAAGCTTGCTAGAAATATGCTTAATCAAACTGAATTGGTTATAAAATATGCCCGCGCTTGGTACGGTAGTTTCTTCGGGTTGATAGTGAAGTCCGAATAAAAAGTAATTCTTTCCATCGTCTAAATTCACGTTGGTAATTCGTTTATGATACTCTGCTTTTAACCGCCTAAGTCTACTTAAATTTAGAAACGAATTTTTATAAGCAATGCGCACATTGAGAGGGCTATGTTTGTATGGATTCTTAAAACGATAACGTAAAGATACTAACGACTCCTTAAACGCATTTTTCGGTAGCAGATGCCAGAAGAAGGACTTAAATACACCTTGAAGGTTATTTGTGCTTTTCTGCTCAATCATATAAGTCGGAACTATCGCTTCTTCAGAAATCTCAGTCTGATAACTTATTGCTTTGTCCTTAAGCAAATTAAACACATCAATCGCGAAGGGATTAGATTCCTCCATTGGGATGGTTCCTCCGCTAATATCTTCTATCGGGGAAACAACACTAGCAATATATGTGTGCTTGAACATAAGTACATCTTTGTTTAGGAACTTGGCAACCAAATAAAGAATATAATCAAATCCTCGATGGGGGACTACAGAAAAGATTACGAAATCTATCTCGTAGCTTATTAATCTGTCGAACCAGATCGAAACCAGATCATATAAAAAATCTTCTCGTTGCATAAAGTTGAAAGAATGACCATCTGAATCCAATCGATCAAACATTTTTAAAGCAATCCTTATTTCTTGAGAAAGCGTTGTCCAGAAACTTAGTGGTATACTTACATTATTCTTTAAAGTTACCCGGTCCTCATTTACGTTAAAGCCTTTCCACGCTTTATAATTTTCTAGAAAGGTCACCTCCTTGAAAAGATCTGTAACTCTCTTTTTTGAATCTTCAGTATCCCATCCAATCCAGTACTTGATTATATATTCATTTTGTTCGAGGCTCCGTCCCACTTCAATCCAAGGGTCTGGCAAGACGCCACAAAGTAAAATATTCTTCTTTTTAATCATTATTTATGTCTTTTAGACTAAACCGGGACCCAGCTTCTAAAGGCCGACAGACCTTTTGCCCTAAAATCTGCTCATAATACTTTGGATGTAATCCAAAGCCAGGCCTTATCGATCGCACGTTGGCTCTGGTAATAATCTCTCCTTCCTTAATATCCTCAGTTACATACAGAGACCTGCACAATTCCCGTCCCTTCTTTTGCTTCTCTGTAAGCTTATAATTTACAGCTCCAACTGCACTTTCAGCCTGTCTGACCGCTTTAACCATATCACCGAATTCTTGTTCGTTCATTGAAAAAGAAGCATCCGGGCCCCCGATTGAACGATCCAGTATAAAATGCTTTTCAATAATTTTTGCCCCAAAAACTGTGGCTACGATAGGAGCGGTACTGCCCATCGTATGATCGGAAAGGCCAGCAATAACGTCGAACCGCTCTGCTAGGTCCTTCACCATGATTAAGTTAGCTTCCTCGATAGGTGCGGGATAACTAGAGGTACATTTTAGCAATGCAATCTGATGATTTCCCACTCGTCTACAAGCTGCAACCGCCAATTCAATATCTTCGATCTCTGCAATTCCTGTGGATATGACGATAGGTTTTCCTTTCGACGCAGCATATTCGATCAATGGTATATCGGTTATCTCAAATGAAGCTATTTTGTAAGCAGGTGTGTTTAGGCTTTCCAAAAAGTCTACGGCTGTAAAGTCAAAGGGCGATGAAAAACAAATTAAGCCTTCCTGTCTAGCTGCGTTGAACAATTGCTCATGCCATTCCCAAGGTGTATAGGCTTCCTGATAAAGCTTATAAAAAGTTTTCCCGTCCCAAATTGTTCCTTGCTTGAGTTTGAAATCGTCTTTATCAGAATCGATTGTAATTGTGTCGGCAGTGTATGTCTGCAATTTAACACAGTCAGCACCAGCTCTCTTTGCTGCCTTAATAGTTTCGATTGCCACATCTAAACTACCATTGTGATTTGCAGAAAGCTCAGCAATAATGAAAGCAGGACTGTCTTCATTAATTTCAAAGTGATCTATCTTCATTTCCTAATATGTTATCTTTAAATATTATTTTCTTTAATTCACTATCTCTCATTGTCTTCAGTAGAACCGCTCCATTCGGAGTTTTGACAAGTAAAGGTTCACTATTGATTATACAACCATTTGGAATGGCAAAATCATAACCGACATCTGAGAATTCAATCTCATCAATGATTATTTTTATCCCATTAATATATGTAAAAGATCCTGGGTAAGGATGAGATAATGCTCGTACCCAGTTTCTAATTCGCTCTTTTTGCCAGTTCCAGTTTATCTGTCCGTCTTCGGGACTCCGCTTTCCGTAATATGTTGCTAAACTTTCATTTTGCACATATTTTTGTAAATCACCGTTTTCTATTTGATATAGAATATCTCTGACCATTTGGGGATATAACGAAACGTACTTTAACAATAAATCATTACCTGTATCATTTGCATCTATCGCGACTTTTCTCTGCATTACAATATCACCTGTATCACAGCCGGAATCCATGTAGTGGGCGGTTATCCCACATTCCCGTTCATTATTGATGATTGCCCATACATGAGGCGTTCTTCCTCTATATTTTGGTAGTAGGCTACCGTGAAAGTTAATAGGAACTTTAAATAAGTTAATCACGTCGTTTTCGATCAGAAACAAATAATTAATTGATAACAGTGTTTCGCATTCGAACTCGCTGGCAAAGCTATGTAATCGACCCTTTCTGGGATTGCCAATGAAAATTGGAATATTATACTTTTCACATTGTGCTATAATAGCACCCGAATTGAGGTCAGTTGCAACGAATTCGATGTTGGTACTCCTAACAAGTTGCTGCAAAATTTCGAGCCCTAGATTTCCCGATAACAGTAAAGCTAATTTCATATAATTATAATTCCAGAATCATTTTTTTTAACCTTTCTCCTGACTTACCATCAATAAACCTTGGATAGGTCTTATTCCAATTATCAAATGATCTTTCTATTGCATTCAATATGGCATTTTGCGTAAAGCGACCCGCACTTTCAAATGCGTTCAATTTTTTATAATTATTAAATATATTACTTTGATTTTCAACGTACATGCCAGAAATTACTTTAACGCCCACAGCTAAAACTTCTTGAAGAATTCCGCTCGCAGGCACAATAGCTAATTGAGCACTTTCAATCAACCCGCACATAAGATCGGAATTTATGGCGTTATAAATTTTGATTCTTGGATCGTTTTCAGCTAGCACTAAAAGCTGTTCCCCAAAAACATAAGAAGCGCCCGTCACGAGAATAATTTTTGAAAATCTGGCGTCTTTTTTAAGTATTTCAGCTACATACTTTGTTATATTCTTATTGTCCGATCCTCCAAAACAGACAAAAACAGTCTTAATTACTTCCGGTTCTCTGGTTATCTTGGCCTTTTCTAAAAACGTCGGTCGTAAAAGAACATAGTCCAAGCCTAACGCAAATTTCGTATAGGGTTGTGCGCTGTATTCCTTTATTGATACATTTGGCGCATGATTGATTATAAGATCTGCATAAAATTCATTTTCATGAATATCATCTATGCAAATCAGTTTGCATCCGATTTGCTTAATATGGCGTTGATAATGAGTATTAAAATGATATCCATCCAACAAAATAATATCTTCAGGATTTATCAATGTGAAAAAATCAGGCTCGTCATTAAGAGCTATGTATAAGAATTTTGACTCTTTTATTTCATGTATAAAGGAATCTGGCAATACTTGACAAACAAAAATAATTACAAAGTCGCTTTGTATCATCTTTGCTAATGCAAAACAACGCACTAGATGACCTAATCCTATTTGATTCCCTCCGTCGACCCGTATATATATTTTTTTACTTCTCATGTCGCATATTATATTTCATTTCTGCTAATACCCAATCAGAATAAGTATCAATATCTTGCACTTCTTCCTCCTTTAATACAATTGAACCAGTATTATCGGTAAAAAGCGATTTGCCCACATTCTTTGGATTATACCAATACCACTGACCTGCATCGTGATACACTGGCCGAAGATCCTGTGATCTATGATTTATATGTTCCGGCCAAACCATCTGTGTTTTCCCTGCTGTAATTTCAACGCCTCTCCAAATTGGATAAGAAAAAGCCACAACAGGGAACACTACGTCGAAAGATTCATTAATAAGTAAACTCCTGCCTTCTGAAAGTTTTTCACTCGTTATAAATGGCGCAGTTGGATACAGACAACAAATCAGATCAAAGGTTTTATTCAGTTCCAGATAATTTCGCTCGACTTCTTTCAAAACATCTAGAGTGGTAGCAAAATCGTCTGCATTCTCTTTGCCTCTAAGAAACGGTACAGATGCACCATAGCTTCTTGCTACAGTTGCAATATCAATATCATCCGTAGAAACCATTACCTCATCAAATAGGTCCGATTTTATTGCCTCTTCAATTGAATAGGCAATGATTGGTTTCCCAAGAAAATCTTTGATGTTCTTTTTAGGAATTCTTTTGCTCCCCCCTCTCGCCGGAATTATCGCCAGATTAGCCATTGTAGAAGGTATCGATTTTTTCAATTACGTATTTTTGCTCATGGTCAGTTAACGTTGGATACATTGGCAAGCTAATACAGTATTTATAATAGTTTTCTGCAACAGGTTTGTCGCCTTCTTTCCAGCCAAGTTCTCTGTAATATGGCATGAGATGACACGGAATGTAATGAATCTGAGCATAGATCTTATGTTCTCTAAGATAGTCATAGAGCCCTACTCTATTTTCAGCCTCAATAATATATAAATGGTAAGCATGACCGTTCTGATAGCCTGATTGACCTTTTATGTATTGCTTTCCGACAAATGCAGTTTCGTAGTTTTTTGCTATTTCTTTTCTTCGTTGCAAGCCGGAATTTGCACGGGCCAGTTGGCTTAATCCTAATGCAGCCTGAAAGTCAGTAATACGGTAGTTATAGCCAAGCGCTTGCATTTCCATATACCATCCCGGATAGTGCTTTGTACCCTCTTTCCCGGAGGCAAAATCAATATTATTTGTAAATGAATCAGCCTGCTTTGTTATACCATGAGTCCGCAGCATAAGCAACTTGTCGTACAGACTCCTATCATTCGTGGTGATCATTCCACCTTCACCTGATGCTATATGCTTAACCGGATGAAAAGAAAAAATTGCTAAATCGGCATAGACCCCGTTTCCACATAGTTGCTTGACTCCAGACTGATCAACAAAATAACCACCAGGCGCATGGCAGGCGTCCTCAATAAGCCACAAATTATATTCATCAGCTAATGTTCTGTACTCTTCGAGATCTACTGCTCTTCCAGCAAAATCTACAGGAATAATTCCTGTGTATGTTCCCTTAGGAGAGGATTCAAGTAATAGCCTTACAGAATTTATATCAAGCAGATAGGTTTCAGGATCAATATCGCCGAACACAACTTCACCACCACAATATCTCACACAGTTAGCAGAAGCCGCAAAAGTGATCGGAGTAGTAATTACTTTCTCTCCCGCTTTTACACCTAAGGCGAGTGCGCATAAATGTAAAGCAGCGGTACCATTTGCTAGCGCTACAGCATATTTGCTTCCGACGTATTCAGCAAAAGCCTCCTCAAATTCCTGGATTTTAGGCCCCTGCGTTAGATAATCTGATTTTAGAGCCGAAATTACAGCCTGAATATCTTCCTCAGTTATGTTCTGACGACCATACGGGATAATCTTTTCTTGGTCTAGCATTCGAATGTGGGGTCTACATGTGCTTTAATTAAAACTCTTAAACTATCAACGGTTTCCCATTCTGTGTTTTCACCAGAATTGTAGGCAAACCCTGGTTTAACTAGTGAAGCACTGAATTCATTAATAAAATTGTTTAAATCCCATTTATGGGTTGCCGGAAGAATTGTGTAATATTTCCCTAAATCATAAGTATAAAAAGAGTCAGAAGGCGTGATCATTTCTTCGTGTACTTTTTCGCCTGGGCGGATTCCAACAACTACTTGACTACAATTCGGAGCTATCGCATTTGCAACGTCTGTAATCCTATAGGAAGGAATTTTAGGAATGAAGATTTCTCCTCCCCAGGCATGTTCCATCGCATGCATAACCATATCTACTCCACCTTGTAACGAAATATTGAATCTAGTCATATTAGGATCAGTAATTGGCAGGCTTCCTTCACTTCTTTTTTTCAAAAAAAAGGGAATCACTGACCCGTTAGATCCCATTACATTTCCATAACGCACAACAGAGAAACGTATCGGATTATTACCCCGAATATTATTAGCAGCAACAAAGAGTTTATCAGACGTAAGTTTCGTCGCTCCGTATAAATTAATCGGAGCACAGGCTTTATCTGTAGAAAGCGCAACTACCCTTTCCACACCACTCTCAAGACAAGCTTCCACTACATTTTGAGCACCATTGATGTTTGTTTTTATACACTCATCGGGGTTATACTCCGCTATAGGCACATGTTTCATAGCAGCAGCATGAATCACGTAATCGATGCCCTTAAAGGCGCGAGTCAATCGATCTTTATCCCGCACATCACCAATAAAAAACCTCAGCTGAGGAAATTTATCACTAGGATAATCTTGAGCCATTTGAAACTGCTTTTGCTCGTCTCGAGAGAAAATAACTAGTCTTTTGATGTCTGGATTCGATTTTAAGATGTGGGAGGTTAATGCTTTTCCCAACGAACCAGTTCCTCCAGTTATAAGTAGAGATTTATCACGTAATTCTAACATATTATACTTTTTTTTTCTTAAAGTTATTTAATAAAGACAGTAATGAGTGTCTTTCCATTTTATTAATCATAATGAACCATATAAAGGGTGCTAAAACTAAACATACTCCAACAGCCGTTAGAGCTAAAGATAACCAACTGCTAAGCCGGAGATCACGAGAAAAATAGCTCACCAATAGTAACATGCAAACCGTTATCAATGCTTTCTTATTAAGAAACAAATCGATCAACAGGTTCTTTGAGATCAAGACTGAGGCTACAATCTTTTCTGTACCATATATGATGACCAAATTACCACAAATCATTCCAACTAACAGACCGGTTGTCTGATAAATTGGCACTAACAATGAGACACAAACAACGGTCACAGTCGCTGATAAAAAAAGAAAAAGAATTTTTCGCTTAAGATTGAGTGTAATATTTATAATAGAGCCATCAAATTGGATAATTACATTCAAAAGTGCGACAATGACTATTAGCAAAGTGTTTAATTGTCCAGAAAATAGCTCTTTATTAGTCCATAGGCCTATAAATGATCTATTAAACATACAAATCAGAGTTCCGAAAACAAAAAATAAGACCCATTGAAACATAAGAAATTGTTTTCTGGCTAATACTATTTTCTCAAAATTGCGCTCTCCTATAAATTTGCCAAGGCCAATAGTGCCAGCAGATAAAGCTGTCGTAATTAAGTTCGACCCAGCTGTGACAGCATATTTTGATATTGCATACGCCGCAACAAATTTGGGGCCTGCGAAATAACCAAGCAAAATCATATCAATGGAGCTATTAAATAAAGCGGCAAACTTCATCAACATAAACCAACCACTTACTTTTACAAAAGCAATAATCTCTCTAATTTCTACTTTTACAAATCCAAACCAGGGAATATTACTCTTTACAATCCATACAAACGATAACCCAATAACGATAGCTGAAATGAATTGAACCAGAGCAAGGCCGATGATGCTCCATCCGGCATACAAAACAACAGCGCTTCCGATTCCCGTCATAATTATAATAACCGCTCTTATGCCAATTCTCTTATAGTTTAAGTTCATCCCATGCAAGGTCGACTCATAAAGAAAAAACATCTGAGTTACAACAAAAGTTGACACCAATAAAGCAGATGCGCCTCGGACTATCGGAAATTGTTCAACCGTGACTTTTGAAAGAATTGGTGCAAACCAAACAACCAAAGCACCAACGATACAGAAAAGCGGCAAAAAGAATAAATTTGAGTACAATGCACAAGATACAGCCTTTTTTAATTCAAATTCTGTGCTTGTTGTTCTCTCTTTTGCCAATATGAATTTTAGTGATGCGCCGGCCTGGACATCGGCAGTTGCCATGTACGAGTTAAGTTGACTAATAACTTGCCAAACGCCAAACAACGTAGCTCCAAGACTTGCAACAATAAACGGATTCAGTACAAACCCAACAATTAATTTAGAGAGCACATCTAATACACTTGAAACTGAATTTAAAACAGTGCTTCGCTTTAGATTTTCAAGTTCTACAGGACTATCGCCTTCCTTTCTCAGTCTAACATCTTGATGGTCGATGCGATCGGAACTTTGGACCCCTTCAGGATATGTCATTTTAAGAATTGATTTGAGCGTAGTAGTTATATACTCTTGCCAGCCCTTCTTTGAATTTTACTTGGGGGTTAAACTTTAAAACATTCGATATTTTCGAAATATCCGCACGAGAATGTTTCACATCTCCCGGGCGTTCAGGCCCATAGATAACATCAACATCCTTAGAACTTATATCTCGCAACATGGTCACTAGCTCATTTAAACTTATTTGATCACCACACGCCATATTGAACACTTCATGTTTTCCCAGATTGTCGTATAGCATTGCCCTAATATTTGCCTGGACAGCGTTTTCCACGAAAGTGAAGTCACGGCTAGTCTCTCCATCTCCATTTATTTTAAGTGCTTCACCCTCTAAGAATGCTTTGCAAAATATCGGGATTACTGCCGCATAAGGGTTATCCGGGTTTTGTTTGGGGCCAAAGACGTTAAAGTATCGAAGCCCAATAGAGTGCAAGCCATATACCTTACTGAATACATCTGCATATAACTCATTGACTAATTTTGTCACAGCATATGGCGATAATGGATTACCTTCCACACCTTCTTGTTTAGGAAGCGCTTTACTGTCACCATATGTAGAAGAAGAAGCCGCATAAACAAAACGCTTCACTGTATTAGAATCTTTAACAGCTGTCAGGACATTTAAAAATCCAGTAATGTTAACATCGTTGGATGTAATTGGATCTGAAATCGATCTTGGCACTGATCCTAAAGCGGCTTGATGAGTTACATAATTTATGTTCGAAAGTACAGATTTACATGTTTCAATATCTCTGATATCTCCCTTAACAAATTCAAAATTCGATAGGCCTATATAAGGTTCAATGTTTTCGTAATAGCCGTTAGACAAATTATCCAACACTCTAACCTTTTTAGCACCGTATTTCAATAAATATTCAACAAGGTTAGACCCAATGAATCCAGCACCTCCGGTAACAAGAAACGAACTTTCAGCTAATGAGGTTGTGTGAAATTGTTTTTCGTACATTATCTTATAATCTAGAGTCTACTTCTTCTTTATTTAAAAATGCTTTAACATCATATACCACGCAGTTATCACATTTAATTTCCGCGAGATCTAGAGTTTTAAATTCTTCATGGCTTACTGTCAATATTACAGCATCAAATTGCTTCTGTTTTATCTGTGAAAAATTATTAGATGTCTCTAAATCATATTCGTGAAGCACTTCGCTAGGTTTAGCCCATGGGTCGTACACCGTTATATTAGTGTTGTATGTTTTCAACTCATTAATGATATCAATCACTTTAGTATTTCTAACATCGGGGCAGTTCTCTTTGAATGTAAATCCTAAAATCAAAATATTGGATCCCTTGACCTGAATATCTTTGTGAATCATCAATTTGATTACTTCCTGAGCAACATAAGAACCCATTTCATCATTTAAACGACGACCGGCAAGTATAATCTCCGGATGATAACCTAACTCCTGTGCCTTTTGCGCCAGATAATAAGGATCTACACCTATACAGTGACCGCCTACTAAGCCTGGTCTGAATTTCAAAAAGTTCCATTTCGTCCCTGCCGCTTCCAACACCTCATGAGTATCAATACCCATTCGGTTAAAAATTTTACTAAGCTCATTTACGAAAGCAATATTAATATCCCTCTGAGAATTTTCGATCACTTTAGCAGCCTCAGCAACCTTGATTGAACTTGCCTTGTGTGTTCCTGCTGTTATAATTGACTTATAAAGTTGATCAACAAATTCAGCTATCTCTGGAGTTGATCCTGAGGTCACTTTTAAAATCTTGGTGACCGTATGCTCCTTATCACCTGGATTGATCCGCTCTGGCGAATAGCCTGCAAAAAAGTCTTCATTATATTTCAATCCACTCACTCTTTCAAGGACAGGAATGCATTCGTCTTCTGTTACACCAGGGTAAACCGTAGATTCATATACGACAATGTCACCTTTCTTTAACACCTTACCAACTGTCTCACTTGCTTTGTAGAGTGGAGTTAAGTCCGGTCTGTTGTGTTTGTCTGTCGGTGTTGGGACGGTAATAATAAAAATATTGCAATCTTTTAAGTCATTCAGTTGATTGGTGCTGTAAAGCCCTGTTCCCTTAGGTTCGGTGACTATTACCGATTTTAACTCATCTGGCTCAATCTCCAATGTACTGTCAATACCGTCACGAATTGACTCAATTCTGGTTTGATTAATATCAAAACCGACTACAGAATATTTTTTTGCAAATGCCACTGCCAATGGAAGACCGACGTACCCAAGGCCAATTGTTGCAATTTTCGAATTTTTTATATTTTCTAACATTACGTTTTTTTTAAAGTCGCTGTTTAAGGTTTTTCCAAATTGTGTTTAGAGAAAATGACGTTTCTCTTTCGTCATCTGAATAGTATCCGTAACCATAGCCATAACCATAACCGTAACTTCCTTTCGCAATAACCCCATTGAAAATGATATTGAGTCTCGGAAACTTACTTTCCTTATACAATTTGTCTAGAATTTTTATCTGCTCCTTAAAAGTCACATGTTGGCGAACAAGATAAATGCTTGAATCTGCATGATTTGCTAATATTTGCGCATCGGTAACGAGACCCACAGGTGGTGTGTCAATTATAATCTCATCGAAGTTTTCCTTCAAATATTGTATAAACTCTGTGGTTTCCGTTTGGACTATGAGTTCTGACGGATTAGGAGGAACCGGTCCGGATCCTACGATAAATAGATTAGAGTTGACAGTCGATTGCTGGACGATATCGGCCATTTTTGCCTGGCCTATTAAATAGTTACTCAAGCCCAATTTGTTTGGTAGATTCATATATTTACTCACCTTTGGCTTCCTTAAGTCTAATTCGATCAATACAGTTTTTTTACCTCCAATAGCCAACGCTGCAGCAAGGTTTGTCGCGACGAAACTTTTTCCTTCACCTGACATACTCGATGTAACCAGTGTTACATTACCAAGCCCAGTTTTTGCTTTCCGGTTGAGGAATTGCATATTGGTTCTTACAGCTCTGAACTGCTCTGCAATCGCCTTTCTACTTGTGGGATGAACCACAATTGCCTCTGATGTATCATCAAAGAAAATCTCACCCAAAACAGGGGCATCTGTCAATTTTGAAAGATCAGATGGGGAATTTAGGCGACTATTGAACGTTTCTTTAATATATAGATAGCAGATAGGTAAGATTAAACCTGCAATTAAAGCCGCAAAGTAGATCATAGGCTTTCTAGGTTGCACAGGTTTCTTCTGAAAGTATGGTTGATCAACAACCCTGCTGTCTTCGACTGAGGAAGCAAATGATATAGCGGTTTCTTCCTTTTTCTGTAGAAGGTACAGATACAAGCTTTCCTTTATCGACCGCTGACGCTCAATGCTAATGAACTGTCGCTCCTGTGTGGGAATTTTTTTAATAGATTTTTGATAAGTTTCATTGAAGCCTTCAAGCGCCAACTTAGTGGTCACTAGTGATGTCTTAATACTTTGAACTGTTGCCTTTATACTTTCTTTTGTTCTTTCGATCTGATTTACAACTGGGACCAGAAGCGGATTGTTGGGTTGGGTTGTAGCGAGCAACTGATCTTTCTTTAGTTGTAGGTCCGCCAATTGAGCTATCTGGCTCAAAAGAACAGGATCATCAATTCCAAGAGTACTGGGAACCTGTTGATCTGAAGTATTAGATTTTAAATAACGTTCAATCTCATCTACAACGCTAATTTTCAAATTATTTTCGTTTAACCTTGCATCATTTGCTTTCACATTTTCCAAGTAAAGGGTGGCCTCCGAACTTATATTTGTCAACCCTTGGCTACTCTTGAAACCCTCAACATCTTTTTCTACTTCTGTTAGCTCTCCCGTAATCAGAGCTAATCTGTCATCAATAAACTTTATTGTATTTTGAGTTGTCCTATTCTTATCTAAAAGTGCAGCTTCATTATAAACTAATATCAGAGTCCTCAGAATATCTGCGCCCATCTCTGGCACACTCGTTTTCAGCGAAATATCTAAAACTGTTGAAAGCTTACCACTCAATGAGATAGTTAAGTCCGCTAAGAGATTATCAGTGACAACCGCTGGATCTTTAAACTCCACTGTAGGCATTGCATTTTTATATTTTTCAAAATAAGAAGTCTTATCTACTTTGAAAATACCAAAAACATTTTTATGCAGAACACCTAGGGGTCCTGAAACCTTCTTCCCAGTCTCCTTATCTTCTAGCATAAAAGTGCTTATATTAGGAAATGTAATTACAAAGCTATGCCCAAAATATTGACTATCAATTGCAGATGCGGAAATCTTTATAGGCTTTGATATATATATGTTGCTAGACTTTATTCTGCCGTCTGTCTGATATTGAATATCGAGACTTAATCTCTCAACAACTGTCCGCATCAGTGTTTTAGACTTCAAAATCTCGATCTCATTATCCACCACTTTTGAACTGCTGAAAATATCTAATTCCTTCATCACATCACTACCCGCACCACCTGCTTTCTTGTTGTCTTTAATTAGGAGAGTGCTTTTTACTTCATAAATGGGCTTAGCATACCTTAAATAAATGAGGCCCAAGCCAACACAAAATGTAATGCCAATGACAAAGACAGGCCATTTATAGAGAAATTTGTTAACAGTATCTTTGATACTAGTTGTTTCATCGTTATTGCTAACTACAACTTCGTTTTGTAAATCAATCGCTTTCATTCGTTATAACCTTGATATTATTAATGCGATAACCGACAAGGCCGACAACACAATACTTACATTTCTATAAGATGAATCAACGCTTGCATATTTAGCATTCCCTGGCTGCACATATATGACATCGTTATTCCGTAAATAATAGTACGGAGAATTGAATAAGTCCTTAGTTTGAAGGTTTAATCTTATAAACTGGCGTTGTCCATTTTCTTCTCTAACTAACAAAATGTTTTGTCGCACCGCAGTTATAGTTAGATCACCAGCTAAACTAAGGACTTCAGAAACAGTAAGCTTTTCATTATTTGACTGGTAAACGCCGGGTTTGGCAACGTCTCCAAGAACAGACACTCTAAAATTTACTAATCTTAAACTGACTACCGGCTCCTTTAGGAAAGGCATTAGTTTACTTTCAATCAAAGCTCTTGCGTCTTCGACGCTTAACCCTTCAATTTTCAAGGATCCGATCATTGGCAATTGAATGTCGCCTTTTTGATCAACGAGAAATCCATTGGAAGTTAACGATGGATTACCGTTCGGAGTTGTAGCGCCTTGAACTGAACTCGTATTTCCAAGATTAAAAAGCGCAGACGCTTCGATGTTCAAGCTTGAAACAGTTAGAGCGAGAATATCGCCGTTTTGAATTTTTAAAACTGTTTGATTGTTTATTTGTTGCCGAATGGTGGAATCAGGAGGCAGGTCTGTGAAATAGGGTACAGACTTATATTTAACACCACAACTACTTAAAACAATAATTGTAAGCATTAAGTAAAAAATTTTTCTCATAAGCGACTTTATGCGTTAGTATGTTTTTTGGCAAAGGTAAATATTAATAGTATATTCTATGTTTTATTTAAATGTTAATTTAGCCCGAATAATGGTAGTTTAGATTAACTTGGTGATGCATCGCCCTATTAGCAAAAAAGATGCCATAATAAAACAATCAAAAAGCATATCTTCGAAATAAATTAAATTCCCAACGATGATGATGTTTTTTAAGCGTTCCAGTAAACAAAAGTATGAAGATTTTAGTGCTATCGGAACAGATATGCATTCGCATCTAGTTCCTGGGGTGGATGACGGAGCAAAAGATGTAGATGATAGTATACAAATTATGAAAGGCTTACTCAATTTAGGCTTTTCAAAACTTTACACGACACCTCATACTTTGCAGGATATTCATCCTAATACCCATGAAAGCTTAAAGACGGCTTATGCTATGCTTGACGGGCAGTTGCCCGAAGGCATAAGTTTAAATCTTTCTTCTGAGTACTTTATGGATGAACAATTTAAGAACCAAGTAAATGATGGGACAGTAATGCCGCTACCTGGCAATAGACTTTTGGTGGAATTTAGCCAAATATCTAGACCTCATGACATAGAGGAAGTATTTTTCGAACTGGGAATAAAGGGCTATCAGATTGTATTGGCACATCCTGAGCGATATTTGTTTTTCCATAGAGATTTCAAATATTACTCAAGGCTTAAAGAAATGGGCATTGACCTTCAGGTGAACGCCCTTTCCCTGACAGACCACTACGGTAAACATGTAAGATCGATCGCAGAAAAGCTAATTGAAAAGGATATGATTGACTTTATCGGCACCGATATTCATCATGTGAGACATCTCGAAGGATTGAAACGGGTTCCACAGTCTAAATATTTTGCGAGACTTATTGAAAGCGGGTTATTAAGAAACAACGAATTAGCTTAACTACCAACGATACATTATTCCTAGGCGCATTTGAATATTTTTGGGCGAACCTTCATTTGACTCACGCACAACCCATTGATAGTTAGTGGATTTGACATAAGTAAACTGAGAATTGAATATAAACCTGCCAAGCTCTTTATCATATCTGCCCGTGAATGCAATATCAGACCACTCTCGCTTATCTCCTTTATTTCTTACAAATTCGCGATCGTACAAAACGTTATTATGAGTTATTCTTTCAACCCGAAACCCAATCCTATCCCAAGCATTGACCCAATTTAAATCGAATGTCTGAGCGTTACTACCTGGGGAGATTCCTGCACCCAAAAGCTGGCCTTTATTCGTATAGCCATCTCTAACCTGAGTATGTGCATACCAAATAACCGGAGCTCTGACGACAGACGAGATAGAATTTTCAAAATGAGTAAACTCTATACCAGCTTGAATTTGCCCCTCAATGACGCCTATGTCAAAAAGCTTTCTGAATCCAAACACATATGCCCTATCATGCTCAGGTTCGACGACAAAATCTCTTAAATCCTTCGAATGGTCTTCCCGCCCATATTCCACATATATTTCAGCTTTGGCATCTTGAAGTAACCAGCGAGCAGAAAGTGAAATGATTTGATCTCTCTGTTTTAAATCTTCTTTGTCAGCCCCCCCGTCTTCGACGCTAAAGCTATTTTTAGTTACCGAAGTAAAAAATGGGAAATAATCTCCAAAACCATTCCCCATTTGACTCTGGTAAACGATAAAGGAACGTTGCAAACCCAAATAAAGGCCAGAAATCCATTTGGGTTGATAATTTAAATTAATACCCGAAAGATATCTCCAGTCATTAAGTTTTGGACGGTTCCCAAGGTACTGACCGGTGATGCCTGTATTTTCCAATTTTCCACCAATAATTTGC
>DATFQH010000127.1:0-9411 GCA_035264385.1 Pedobacter sp. | reverse complement strand
TCAGATTTATTTTGGATAATTTTTACACCGATAAAGTCGATGGCATTATAGGAAACGAAGATGTTGGTCAGATGTCGGCATGGTATATATTGTCGGCCTTAGGCTTTTTCCCGGTAAATCCGGCGAATGGTATGTATGTCTTTGGCAGTCCGACGATTAGAGAAGCTACACTGGCCTTAAAGGGAAACAAAAAGTTTCATATCACGGTAAAAAACAACGGTCCGAAAAACAAGTACATCAACGCCATGAAACTTAACGGGGTTGACTACACAAAAACATTCTTTAAACATAGCGATATAATGGACGGCGGGGAACTGGAGATTACAATGGGAAGCGAACCTGGAACTGTTTGGGGTGTGGGAGATGCTAACAAAGCGGTATCTACATTCTAATTTACTGCTAAATGGACGAATAACCTTATAAGCAAGATTCATTTTTGAGGTAGATATTGAAGACCCACAGCTTGTTAATATTTTAATAAGCTGTGGTTTTAAACCTTGAATAATCTCATTAAATGACAACTTGCTCTTAAATTTCTTAAAATGAATTTCAAAATCAAAGCTAGTTTTAGCATTATATTATTTGTTCTTGTTTTTATAACTGCTTCCTTTAGCAGGGAACACGATCTGAAAATACAGAATCTGAAGTGCGATTACCTAACCAATCCTATAGCAATAGAAAGCCAACACCCAATCATGGCCTGGCAATTGACATCTAAGAGTTTCGCGAAAAGTCAAAAAGCATATCATATATTGGTGTCGAGTAGTACTGCTTTATTGGACAAAAATATAGGCGACTATTGGGACACTCATAAAGTTAGTTCCGCAAATTCCACTCAAGTAATTTATAAGGGTGAGCCGCTAAGTTCCAGACAAAAGGTTTACTGGAAAGTAATGGTTTGGGATGAGAAAAATCTTCCATCTGATTGGAGCACTCCGGCATCCTGGTCGATGGGTTTATTAAATACTGAAGACTGGAAAGCCAAATGGATCGGATCATTCATTGATCTATATCCTGACTCGGCCATAACCTACCCTTCTCCATTTTTCCGAAAAGAGTTTACGGTAAAAAAGAAGATAAAGCAGGCGGTCGTGTATGTCAGCGGACTTGGTTTTTATGAGCTATCTATAAACGGAAAAAAAATTGGTGATCAGGTGCTGGCCCCGGCTGTATCGAATTACGACAAAAGGCCGCTCAAAAATTTGCTATATCCTTATGATGATCAATCAACCCAGCGGGTATATTATAATACTTTCGATGTTACAAGCAGTATTAATCCAAACGCTAATGCGATAGGGATCCAATTAGGCAATGGATGGTACAACCAGCGGGATAGAACGGTGGAGGGCAAGATGTGGTATGATGTCCCGAAATTGATCTTCCAGATGGAGATTACCTATACCGATGGAACATCAGAGGTGATCGGGTCGGATGATAAATGGAAAACAAGCAATGGTCCACTGTTAAAAGACGGAATTTTTACCGGCGAAAAATATGATGCGCGATTAGAACCTGGAGCCTGGAATAAGCCGGTATATGACGATTCCAAATGGAAAAGCTCAATTCTGGCAACACCACCTACAGGAGCTTTGCATTCGCAAACAGCACCATTCGATAAGGTATTGAGAACTTTAACTCCAGTCTTTGATGGCAGAATAAAAGATTCTATCTATCAATATCATTTAGACGAGACAGTTGCAGGCTGGGCAGCTTTGCAGGTAAAAGGGAAGGCTGGAAGTGAAATTAAAATAAGATACATTAGTGAAGAAGGCGACGATTACGGTCAATATGATCACTATATTCTAAAGGGAGATGGCATTGAACATTGGGAACCAAAATTCACATGGCATGCTTTCAGAAAAATAGAAATATACTCAAAAGATGTAATCCTTGATTCAAAAAGCATTCAAGTGAAAGATGTTTATACCGATGTAGCATCAAATGGAAGTTTCGAGTGCTCAAATCCTTTTATAAATAAAATAAATACAGCTTATTTATTGACCCAAAAAGCCAATTTTCACGGAAATATAAGCAGCGATTGCCCGCACAGGGAGCGACTTGGTTATACCGGAGACGGGCAAGTAGCCATGGAAAGTGCCCTTTTGTCTTTTAACATGACTCAGTTTTATAGTAAGTGGCTGATTGATATTGATGATTCCAGAAACCATAAAACAGGATTCGTTACGCATTCTGCTCCCTTTGGAGGCGGAGGCGGTGGACCTGCCTGGGGTTCAGCCTACGTCATTATGCCCTGGTTGTATTTTTCTTATCACAACGACACAACGATCTTAAAGCGGTATTATTCAGGGATGAAACAGTGGGTATCCTACTTAAAAACACGAACGAATGAAAAGGGTCTGATTACGAAAGAAGAACCTGACGGCTGGTGCTTAGGTGATTGGTGTACACCCTCCGACATCCAACTACCCGAACCCCTGGTCAACACAGCCTATTTCTACCATGTGACAGATTTGATGACAAAGGTCGCCCGTATCTTAGGGGAAAGTGCAGACGAATCTGCATTTGCAGGTTTAGCCCAGAAGATTAAAATGGATTTCAATACCGCTTATTACAATGAATCTACAAAACACTATTGGGAAGGAAGACAGGGTGCTGACGTTTTTGCATTAGCCTTTAACCTGGTGCCTAAAGAAAAATACAGCACTGTTTTTAACGCTTTGATCGATCATTTAGCTAAACTCAACTATCATTTTGATACTGGCATACTGGCAACTCCGCTCTTGTTAAAAGTGCTTTCTCAAAATGACCGCGATGACATTGCCTACAAAATTATGAACCAAAAAGATAAACCTGGTTTTGGCTACCTGTTGGATGGTAAGAACAGTACCTTATGGGAAGAATGGGCAGGCGGCGGCTCCCATAGCCATCCAATGTTCGGGAGTGTGGTCGAGTGGTTGTATTCTGGTATCGCAGGAATAAAACAAGATTCGGCTGCAGGTGGAATCAAGCACTTCATTATTAAGCCCAACCCGGTAGGAGACTTAACCTATTGCAAATCATCGTATAACAGCTCATTCGGGATCGTACGTTCTGAGTGGAAAATTGGCAAGGGAGGAAAATTGCAAGTGTTAATGGAAATACCCGCAAATACCTCCGCAACATTTGTTTTACCCCCCGAACGAATGAAATTGGTGGATGACGCTGGCAAAAGCATTACCCCTAAAAAAGTCAACAATAAATATGAAGCAGAATTTGGATCAGGCATGTACCATTTTGAAGTATTATGATTTATGATGGGTTTAATTTCTTCCCTTTGTTTAATATTTATGGGTATAATGGCTAAATATCCAACCGGTATCGATGGATGGAGCTCTGTCTATTGTGTTAGCTAAACGCTCACATAGTGAGGTGTTCATGCGCTTTGTTCCCCTCCATGTCAGAACCATCATAGGTACAGACCCGCACCAGTGTATGTCCAAGTGGAGATGGTCATAAACTGGTGCTGATTTGGTGCTAACATGGTCCTATCCTGAGGGCAGTGTGTCTTATCATATTATAGATACACACCTGAAAGTTTGATTACTTCCATCCTAGTTGTTTCGCCGTTGGTACTCAGTGGTCCAAAGGGATTGTCAAGGCATTGAGAGTACATCCAGAACGCATTCAAAGCCCTTCTAACAGTAAATTACAGGGCATAGAAAAAATACGCACAACGGATAAGGCTTATTTTAGCGACAGTCCTGCCCAGTGAGAGCTGAGTAGCAGGTGGCAGGTACGTATTAACACTAACCAAGGTAGACAACTTATGTGCTCATCATGCAAAACCTGGTACAGGAATTCGGTGTTTACATGGTCATGATGGAATGCCATCAAAATAGAGATGTCATGTTAATTAAAGATCGAAAAGATGAGCTTTAAGCAGGGGCTCATAGCCTTTATACACTCCAACCTGCTGGAATGGAATGCCCACCTGAATAATGATGGTGATGTGGTAATCATCATGAAGAATGAAAAACCGTTGAGAGAACAATATGAAAGTTTGTTAACGATGGTCTGGTTCATCATGGCAGAAATTCCATTCGCTGCGGAAAAAGTGCGCATGATTGTAACGAATGAAAGGCGGACTGAGGAATATCACTACGTATTCGATCCGGACAACAGAAGCGGGTAATCCATGCTTTTCTCGTACTTTTTGCGTACTCTCTGCGCTAAATGATTTTTTTTAGCGCAGAATGTATGGGGAAGCTGCGCGGGAATAGTGTTCAAACACAATACTTTGGAGCTCCTGTTGCCTTTCTTTTACTAGCTTTAAATTTAACGTAAATTGGGATACGCTTTTAGGCTGCAAATATAGCCGGGTGTATGGAAGTTCATTTCAATCGACCGACCAATACCAGGTCGGTAATGATTAAACCGTCCTTATCAGGAGAACTGAAGCGCTCTGCATTCAGGAGCTCGAAGTTATTTTCCTCCAGCGCTTTGACCAGATAATCTTCCTGATGATAGTATACATAGACCTGATCGCCCGTGCTCGAGATTTGATATCGGGAATTGCTATAGTCATCTTCCATAGTGCTCAAATAAAACATGCCTCCGGGGATTAACAAACCCGAAACTTTTGCTATTAAATCAATGGCCTCCTCACGCGTCAGATAAGGCAAACAAAAGCCGCAGGTGATTCCCTCAAATTTCCGGTCGATCGAGTCAATTTCCCGGCAGTCCATCAACTGAAATTTTGCGGTTGGATTATTAATTTCTGCGAGACGGAGCATCTTCGGTGACAGGTCTATACCTAATACATCGTAGTTTGGTTCTCTGTCCAGTAAGTATTTGGTGATGTTACCGGGACCGCAGGCGATATCTAAAATGCTCGCATTGTGTGCCGGTATGTTATCGCAGAAAAAGTTGAATGTCCCGGCAAACATACTGACATCCATAAATTTACCCTGGTATATTTCTGCAGATTTATCAAATGCATCTGCGGCGTTTAGTATTTTCATAATGCTATCGTTTAAACTTTTCATCGATGCAGGGCGCTTCCGGGTTTTGCTCATCCAGCGACTCGCGATAGTGGATACAACCCCTTAAAAAGACCGGCCATTCCGGAACGGCAATTTTACCTCTAGTTCCCTTCCATAATGATAAGCTCTTAAAGCTAAGACAAAAAAAATGAGGTTTTGTTCTTTTGAAAGAATAGTATGTAAATGGCTATCAGGCTTTTCACCTTAGCGTTTTTTTTAAAAAAGAATCGAGGCCACAGCGATAATCTCCTAATTAATGTGTGGCGGCAAAGCCATGCATTTCCTCAAAAGTGTGCGCTTTTATCAATCCGCTTGCGTCTCTTTGCCGCTGGAATTCTACAAATGAGGGTGTACTTAATATTTTTTGCTGAGTTTGCTCGTCTGCATAGCTGGATATGTGTACAAATGTTGTTTGATCATCAAGAATGTAAACATTGTATTTAAAATCGTTGTTGTTCATGGCTTTGAAATCCTTGATAAAAACAGCGATGTTCTCTTTGTTTTTTGCCAGAAACTCTTTCTTTACTCCGTAGGTTACTTTTACTGTTATCATTTTCTAAAGTTTAAATGTTTATTTAAAGACAAACACCTAAACTGAAACGTGACAAGTTTTTATATTTTCCTAAAGTTTTTCAATTTTTCAGGATCGACAACGGAATAAATACCTTTTATAAGACCTGTTCCTTCTTCAAAACTGAAGATCTGACAATTGGATAAAAGTCCGTTCTGGTAGAAAAGTAATGCGGGCTGATGATTGGCTGAGGTTATTTCTACAAGTGTTTGGCTTTGGTAATTGGCGTAAACATAAGTCATCAACTGAATGGTTTCGGCAATGCCCTGTGTGAACTCTGAAACGATACTGATCGTTCCGCCATCGGTCATTACGGCTATATCTTTTACCAGCATGGCCTCCAGACTTTTTACATCGCCGTTTTTTACTGCGTTGACATAGTTTTCGAGTAACGGCGTATTGGCAAATGGGACATTGATCCTGCTGCTGCGTCGTTGTCCTATTTTCAGTTTTGCACGGCTCAGCAGCTTTCTTGAGTTTTCTATTGAAATCCCCAGGGTATCGGCTATTTCTTCATGAGCATAATCAAAGGCTTCCTTAAGGATAAAAACGGCTCTTTCTTTGGTGTTAAGGGAATCTAGCAGCACCAGTAAGGAATAGGATATGATGTCTTTCCTGTTGATATTACCATCGGCACTTTCGGTTGAAAGAGGTTCTGGCAGTGACAGTTTATGACCGGTTGCCTTGCTATTTCTTTTTTTAATATTAATGGACTGGTTAATTACGCTTTTTATCAGGTAATTACTTTCGTTGGTAATATCTGTTTTATCGGCTGAATAATACTTGATGACCACATCCTGTACCGCATCTCTGGCGTCGTCATAAGTACCCAGGATGTTGTAGGCGTAGGGAAATAACCTCTTTTGATAGTCTTTCATCTCCATGTTTTCATAATTTAATGCCTGAAAGACAACTTACCTTTGCAAAACGTGACAAAATAAAATAACTATTTATTAAACGCCAATTTTTTCTTCTATACGCTTTGCGACAGCGCCGAAGGATTAAAATACCTGATGCAGTTTTCCATAGAGAATCCCCTAACTGCTGCCTGACAGCTTTTACTGTAATGGAAAGAATACATGTCTGATTGTCGCAGTGAATAAAAAAGAAATATTTTTGTACCTTCCATCATCAAACAATAGCTGAATATATGGTCAGTGTAGCTGATTTACAAAACGCCATCACAAAATATGAACAGCGGGAACAGCAGTTTGGTCTTGATATTCAGGACCTTAATGATCTTGTTAACGCATTAAAGGTCGCGGAAGAAAAAAGCGCGATCCTGTCTGCCATCGTAGATTCTTCGGATGATGCAATCATTAGCAAGGACCTGAACGGTATCGTGATGAGTTGGAACAATGCTGCAGAGCGAATATTCGGCTATTCACCAGAAGAAATCATCGGACATTCTATTCTTAAACTTATTCCTGCGGACCGTGTGGATGAAGAACCAAAAATTCTTGCCCGGTTAAGGTCTGGTGAACGTGTAGAGCATTTCGAGACCAAAAGGGTTGGCAAATCGGGTACGTTAATTGATGTTTCTCTTACGATTTCTCCTGTAAAAGACAAAAGCGGTCAAATTATCGGTCTCTCTAAAATTGCCCGGAACATTACAGATTTGAGGCAGGCTGAAGAGAAAAACGCTATGATGACTGCGATTGTAGATTCTACTGACGATGTGGTGATCAGCAAGGACCTAAATGGAATCGTTACGAGCTGGAATACTTCTGCCCAGCGAATCTTTGGTTATACAGCAGATGAAATGATAGGTCAGTCTATATTGACACTCATCCCGGAAGACAGGAAAGACGAGGAACCGATAATTCTTGAAAAGCTTAGAGGAGGGCAAAGGGTTGATCATTTTGAGACCAAACGGGTAACCAAAGCCGGAAGGCTCATTGATGTATCGCTCACGATATCTCCGGTAAGAAATAAAAATGGGGTCATTATCGGCCTGTCTAAAATTGCGCGTGACATTACCGATAAGAAACTGGAGGAACAGAGAAAGAATGATTTCATTGCGCTGGTGAGTCATGAACTGAAGACGCCATTGACGTCTATGAAGTCTTACATTCAACTCCTGCTGATTAAAGCAAGAAAGGAAACGGATACCTTTGGGCTGAATGCTTTAACAAGAACCGAAATTCAGGTGAATAAAATGACCAATATGATCCATGATTTTCTGAACATAGCCAGGCTTGAGCAGGGAAAAATGGGCATAGACAGAATTGAATTTGAACTGGCTCCTCTTATTGGGGAGGTGCTTGATGATGGCAGGATATTGTCTGCTAACCACAGTTTTAGCAGTGTAGGCTGCGATCAGATCATATTAAAGGCAGACCGCGACAAGATTGGATTGGTATTGACCAATCTGATCAGTAATGCGATTAAATATTCACCTTCTGGTGGTGAGATCACAGTTGAGTGCATCCGAGGCGATTCGAAGGTAGAAGTGATGGTAAAAGATCAGGGCGTAGGAATTAGCCCTGAAGATCAAAAAAGATTATTTGAGCGATTTTATCGGGTTAGGGATGAGCAGATCAAAAACGTTTCCGGATTCGGGATCGGCTTGTACCTCGTTTCAGAAATACTGCGTATGCATGATACGCAGATCCATGTGAGTAGTGAGCCCGGCAAAGGATCAGTTTTTTCATTCGTTCTTGAAACGGCCTGACCGGAACTAGCCGTACCGGAAGATCTATAAGGCTGTTTTTATTTATTTCTTCGACTCCGCATATTTCTTGAAATTGTCTAAAATTGCCTGCCATCCTCCGCGTTGCATTTCAATGCTATGGGTATCTTCTGCGTCGAAGGTTTCGATGACCTTTGTCGCTTCTCCCTCCGGCACGAATGATACTTTGACATTTCTTCCATCACCCATTTCATATTCGATAAGTCTGTGTTCTTCTACATTCGTATAGACTCCTTCAAAATCAAAACTGAAACTGCCGTCTTTTGCTGCCATTGTAGATTTGAATTTACCGCCGGTACGCAGGTCATTTTCGGCGTACGGGGTATGCCAGTCTTCTGAAGCGTTGCTCCATTGGGTAATGTGCTCCGGATTTCCCCACAATTCCCATAATCCTGCTGCAGGTGAATTGACAGTAGTATCAACAGTAATTTTTGTTTTCTCTTGAGATTCCATTGTTGTTTTTTTTAAGTTAATGTTGTATTAATTTGCTGATGTAAAGATAGAATGCCACTTTTAAAGCGGCCCTGTGTAAAAACGACATTTGTAAGGGGTAAAACCGACAGTTTAAATTCCAACCTATGAAAAAATCATCGCTCCGTCTGTTTGGTCTTTTGATCTTCTTTTTTACATCATGCGGGCAAGATCAGGAAAAATTGCTTTCAAAGATCCCTGATCCCAAGACCCTGAATGAAAGCTATGTAAGCAATCCTGACCATATTCTAACAGCTGAAACAGTAGCTGAGCTTAATAGTAAGCTAAGGGTGTTGGATCAGGCTGGCACGGCCCACATAGATGTCGTGTTTGTAAAAAGCATCGGAGATCTTGTTCCAAAAGATGTTGCTCATGAGTTATTCAATACATGGAAGATAGGAAGTAAGGAAACCAACAACGGTCTGCTTATGCTGATCGTTGAAGATCAGAAAAGAATAGACTTTGAAACTGGCTTTGGCCTTGAAGGTATTCTTCCCGATGTGATCTGTTACCGTATTCAGCAAAAGTATATGATCCCTTATGCTAAGCAAAACGACTTCAACGGTGCGGTAAAATCAGGGGTTGACGCGGTAATTGCCCACCTTCGCAATGAGGGCGCTGAAAGTCCTGTTGCGGCTGACACCGCCCAATATGCGCTTACCGACACATCTTCTTTGTCCGTTGTTCCTGAAAGT
>DATFQH010000126.1:0-10592 GCA_035264385.1 Pedobacter sp. | reverse complement strand
ACGGTGGAATATCAGGGTATAGATTCGAAAGAGCGCTACGGAGGTAGTGTATCAAGATTTGAAAACGTATCTAAGCTATTGGAAAAGCTACAGCTGGCCGGTGGAATACAGTTTAAAATAGAAGGAAGGAAAATTATAGTTACAAAATTATAAACAAGGACATAATCAGCCCGAGAAGCAACTTAACCATAAACAAAGAACCAAAACAACATGAAGAAACTACTACGACAGCAAAGTTAATTTTAAGGGGAAGGCCCAGATAAAAAGAAAGCGCAGAAGTGCTACCAACACTACTGCGCAAATGCCCGGGCTACCCAAAAACAATTCGTTACAACAGTTTATCGTATTAACCCAAACAACACTAAGGTATGCAAAAATATGCTTTTAACCTAGGCAGGCCACGACTGTGGCTGCCGCCCAAAATAATATTGATTATGAAATTAATCATAGTCTTACTGACCACTTGCCTGATGCAGGTAAGCGCCGCCACATTTGCCCAAAAGGTGACTCTGCAGAAAAGCAAGGCCAGCTTGAAGGAGGTATTTGAACAGATCAACCTGCAGACGGGCTATGATGTGATCTGGAAATCGGAACAACTGAAAAATGCCAAAACTATCAACGCGAATTTTAAGGATAAAGAAGTGAAGGAGCTGCTGGATGAGGTGCTGCCAAATCAGGGATTGGGATATACCATTACTGATAAAACCATTGTTATTAAAGTGAAAGAGGCTTCTTTTTTGGAAAGACTGGTGGATAGGATTATGGCGATTGATGTGCGGGGGAGGGTGGTGGATGAAAAAGGTGAGCCTTTGATAGGGGCGACGGTGAAGGGGTTGGCTTTAAGTACTTCGACCGATAAAGATGGAAACTTCTTTCTGCAGAATGTGAGTGAAGATGCGGTTTTGGAGATTAGTTATATAGGCTATATGACCAAGACTGTGAAAGCAGGGAAAGATGTAGGGACAATTAGGTTGGAAATGGCGACGAGCGATTTGCAGGAGGTGAAAATTAATAAAGGTTATTATACAGAAAGTAAAAGGCTATCAACCGCTTCAGTTGTGACGGTGAAAGCTGAGGATATTGCTAAACAACCAATCTCAAATCCCTTACAAGCACTTCAGGGTAGGATGGCTGGTGTTTATATTCAGCAGGAATCAGGAAATCCTGGTGCTTCCTTTAATATAAAAATCAGGGGTCAAAATAGTCTGAGAGGAAAGTTTGATCCTTTAGGTGATGGTAATCTTCCACTTTATGTGATAGATGGGGTTCCATATAATTCAAGTTCAATTGCAGGCCTGGCAGCGATGAATGGACGTGCAAATCCTTTGAATTCAATTAATCCTTATGATATCGAAACTATCGATATTCTGAAAGATGCAGATGCAACAGCAATCTATGGATCCAGAGGTTCGAACGGGGTTGTATTGATTACTACTAAACGGGGAAAAGAAGGAAAAACAGTTATCGACGCTAATGTATGGACAGGAGTAGGAGAGGTAGGACATTTTATGGATCTTTTGAATAGAAGACAATATCTTGATCTTCGATATAAAGCTTTTAAAAATTCCGATATTATACCTGATCCTAACAATGCCCGAGACTTAGTGTTGTGGGATACAACAAGAACAACTGACTGGCAAAAAGAACTAATCGGGGGAAAAGCAAACTATACCAACGCACAACTTTCATTCTCAGGAGGAAATCAAAATACTCAATTTATAACAAGGGGATCTTACAGTAAAGAAACAACGGTTTTTCCAGGATCTCTAGGTCAAAATAGAA
Source organism: Pedobacter sp. (assembly GCA_035264385.1). Classification (GTDB taxonomy): domain Bacteria; phylum Bacteroidota; class Bacteroidia; order Sphingobacteriales; family Sphingobacteriaceae; genus Pedobacter. The sequence goes on along the minus strand of DATFQH010000126.1, from coordinate 8,810 downwards.
TTGCGTTACATTCAAATTTGAGTCATAGATCTACAGATCAGCGCTTTTCCTTGAGCTTGACGTCAGATCTATCAAATATAAATGATAATTTAATTTACGGTGACTATACTACTGCTGCTTTAACTTTAATTCCAACAGCACCGGCGATATATAATTCTGATGGAGACTTCAATTGGGAGACTGATCAGGATGGCCTGGAAACGTGGACTAATCCCATTGCTAGTTACGGAGGTACCAAAGCAAATAATAAGACGCTTAGCTCTATAACCAATATAAATATGAGTTATAAAGTAGCTTCGGGCACCGAAATTAAAATATCGGGGGGATATACACTTACCGACTTAGATCAACATCAAATTACACCACTTAGTTCATACAACCCAAAAAGTCCTTATTTTCAGTATTCAACTGGTTACGCTTCTCATTCTGACAATAAAATAAGGACTTGGATAGTTGAGCCGTCAATTAATTACAGTAAAGCTGTAGGAAAAGGTGTATTCACAGGGTTAATTGGGTCGACGTTTCAAAGTACAAATCTAAATCAATTAGCAATTAATGCAAGCGGATATACGGACGATGATTTAATTAATGATTTGGCAGCCGCAACTTCATTATACGTATTAATGCATGCGACGTCACAATATAAATATTTTGCAGTATTGTCTAGGTTAGGTTATAGTTATGACAATAAATATGTATTCAATTTAACAGGCAGGCGAGATGGGTCGAGTCGGTTCGGAGAAAACAAACAGTACGGTAACTTCGGATCAGTTGGAGTTGCTTGGGTTTTTTCAAATGAAGACTACTTTAAAGATTCTAAAATCCTAAGTTCGGGAAAGCTAAGAGGTAGTTATGGTGTTGACGGAAGTGATCAAATAGGTAATTATGGTTACCTGAATTCGTATAATGTTACCTCTCCTTACAATTATCAAGACATCAAAGGTCTTAGGCCAACACGACTTGCAAACAGCGACTTCTCATGGGAGGAGACAAAAAAACTCAATTTGGCACTTGAAGTAGGTCTTTTAAAAGGGTCCTTGCTTGCCACAGTTGAATATTATCAGAATAGAAGTTCGAATCAACTTATCGGGTATTCTCTTCCGTCGACTACAGGTTTTTCAACAATACAAGCTAATTTTCCGGCAACAGTTGAAAACTCAGGTGCAGAAGTATCCTTAGAAGCCACCATCGTTCGAAAGTCAAATTTTCAGTGGACAACTAACTTCAATATTTCGTTTCCAAAAAACAAACTGGTAGAATTTAAAAATCTAAGTACTTCATCCTATAAAAATAAATATGTAGTTGGCAAGCCATTGGAGATTTTCAAATCCATGACAGGGGTTGCAGTTAATCCATCAACAGGGTTATATACATACAATGATCTAAACGGAAACGGTTATGGAGATCAAGAAGACGCGACACAAGTTCACTCTCTTGGCCAAAAGTATCATGGAGGACTACAGAATTCAATCACTTATAAGAATTTGAGTTTTGATTGGTTAATACAATTTGTTAACCAAAAAGGGAGAGACAATTCGAGGAATCTTTCTGCTCCCGGGTCCTATTATCAAAATGAATCAACAGAGGTACTGTCGCATTGGGAAAAGCCCGGCGATATTTCAAATAGACAAAAGATCGGGATCGACTATATCCCTTACGGTCAAGCTTATGGAAATATACAGTACTACAGTCCTTTATCTATACGGGATGCTTCTTTCATTAGATTAAAAAATGTGTCAATTTCCTATGATCTGAAATCTGTTCTTGGTAAAAGATTCGACTTAAGCAGAAGCAGGCTATATGTACAGGGTCAAAACATTTTTACGAGCACAAAGTGGAAGGGTCTAGATCCAGAATCTATTTCTTATAATTCACTTCCACCTCTTAGACTTATAACTATCGGATTACAAATAACATTATAATGAATATCATGAAAAATAAGTATTCGTACACGGCGTTAATCGCCCTAACATGCGCTTTCGGATGCAAAAAAATCTTATCAATAGACAATCCGACTAATCAAACATCGACCGAAAATGTTTTTAATATGGATTCAAAGGCTACATCCGCACTGATTGACATATATATAAGAATGGCAGAAGAAGGTAGTGGTCGATTTACCAGTCAAAGTGCATTGCTTTCAGGGCTTTATTCTGACGAACTAGAGGCGCCCCCTATCAACGGAAATTCACCTACTGCTGGATTTTCGGAAACAAGATTACAATCAAACAACCCTTTATTAACGCCATTTTGGTCGGAGTCATATTTTTGTCTCTATCAAGTAAACAGTGTAATTGAGGGTTTAGAAAAGTCGACAATGCTCTCGACTCAGTTGAAAATGCAAATACAAGGAGAAGCGAAATTTCTACGGGCATATCTATTGTTCGAGTTGTCAAATTATTTCGGGGATATCCCTCTGGTAACTTCAACTGACCGTAACATCAATCAAATAATATCCAGAAGTTCTCGTACAGATGTTTTAAATTTCGTAATAAAAGATCTTAAGGATGCGGAGCAGTTGTTGCCATCTGATTTTTCGTTTTCGGGTGGAATAAGGATCAGAGCAACGAAATGGGCTGCGTCTGCACTTATCGCACGTGCATATCTTTATAATCGTGATTGGGTTAATGCGGAATCAGAATCAACTAAGTTGATCTCATCTCCATTGTTTAAACTGGAAGATAACTTGCTAAATGTATTTTTATTGACAAGTACAGAGTCAATTTGGCAATTGAAACCTGTTGTTGATCCTTATTTTGATACTTTTGAAGCTCAGTTTTTTATTTTGGAAGTGGCGCCAGGAACAGAACAAGTCTTTTTAAGGTCATCCTTGTTGAATGCTTTTGAAAGTGGCGATAAACGTAGATTTGATTGGGTGGGAAATACTCCTGATGGCAATTGGAGTTACCCTTACAAATATAAATTAAAGGGTCAAGTTAACGAAACTGAGGCGTCTTCAATACTTAGATTAGCGGAACAATATTTAATAAGAGCTGAGGCTAGAATACAAAGAGGAAATATTGAGGGAGGAATAACGGATCTCAACGCTTTGAGATCTAAAAGACGAGCATCACCAACAGCTACTGTTCCAAATCCTCTACCGGAAATATCAGCTTTGATAACAAAAGAAGAGGCGTTATTAAAAGTGTTTCAAGAGCGAAGAGTTGAATTGTTTTGCGAGTATGGTCAAAGATGGTTTGACTTAACGCGGTCAGGCAGAGCAATAACGGAATTGAAAACAGTTAAGCCTCAAATTTCTCAAAAAGATTTGCTTTTTCCCGTACCTCAGACTGAACGAGAATTAAATCCGAACCTAAGCCAAAATATGGGTTATTGAAATTTGATTGAAAGCGTTTTTTGTATAAACACATCTTTATAAAATTATTATTATGAAATTAAAGTATTTGGTTTTTAGCCTGGTATTATTATTTTTCTATAGTTCCAATCTTGAAGCACAAAATAATTACACTCAAATAGGGAAGTCCATAGGACAATTACACTTTGATAATGTTAAGTATTATTCTTCAACTGAAAAGTCACTGAGTGAATTTAAGGGAAAGATTACCATCCTGGATTTTTTTACTGCTGGATGTGCATCTTGCTTTGAAAGTATGCCTAAAATCAGCAAATTGAGAAAAAAGTACAAAGATAAATTAGAAATCATGATGATAGGCCTGGATGATAGAAATCTGCAGGCTGTATATGATAAATATAGGAAGAAATGGGACTTGGATATTCCTGTAGCATTCATTCCAAAAAAACAATGGAACTTATTCGATATCATAGGTGTTCCTCATATTATTGTATTGGACAAAGAGGGTATAGTAAAAACCAAGATTATAAGTTTTGATGAAAAATTAATTGAATCACTATTGGCTGGACAATCCATAAATGTGTTGGAAATACAGAGTTCGGCCGAGAGAATTAAGTCGGCCGCATCTTACGATCATAAAAAGCCATTTTTAATCAATGGTAATGGAGGAAACGATACAAGCTATCTTTTTCGGTCCTTAATATCCAAGTGGGACGGAAAGATTATTGATAGACCCTTTTATACTATGATTAATCAAAATGAGATGTCTGGAGCCAAATCAAGATTAGATCTAATAGGTGTTCCTTTAATTCACCTGTATAAACTCGCCTATGGCGATACGTTACATCCTTATCCTTCACTGTCTCCTGGGATACAAGCAAGCAGTTATGGAAGTTATTGGAAGCATCCGCTACTTCAGGTACGTGATTCTTCTCAACTTGATAGGTCATGGCTGTCGAAAAGCAATATGTATAATTATAGCTTAACGGTCCCACCGTCACATGCAACTACTGATAGAATCCAAAAAATAATGCAGCGTGATCTAGAAAACTATTTTGGTTACACAGCGACGATCGAGACAAGAGAAATGCCTTGCTGGTATTTAAGGGTGAGGAATAAAGATGTATTTAAATTACGTTCTGGGAATAGAAGTAAGGAACAAGTGATGCAAGAGCGAACGCCAACTGAACGGACCGACATGGCTGTCCTCAATGCTCCAATAGCTGAGCTTATTCTTTATCTTTCTTATAATGATCAAAATGGTCCGCCAATAATTGATGAAACAGGAATAGATTACAAGATTGATATTTACATTGAGGGGCTGACAAGTGATATTAATGATCTAAATAATGGTTTGAAGAAAAATGGTCTTGAATTAGTGAAAGGTGTAAAGCCAATGAAAGTAGTCATTATCCGGGATCTTAAATCAGAACCGTCATCCAAATAAGCATATAAGAAAGAGTATTTAGGAAGATATATTGGAATCCGATTAGATTTCCGCCCGGATTTTTTAAACCTAAACGAAAAAATAAAACAAATCACCACCAATTTATAGTTGGTAACTTTTTTTTAATGACTTTTTACACGCTAAACAAGAATGATATGGACAAGCGAAATCAATTACTTATGACGCCAGAAGAATTCTTGCTCGCTCAACAACGCTTTGGTAATTTTTTTGACAATTCAAAAGGTGTTCAGATCTGTTTTACCGAATTGATTGGCGCCAGTAAGGAAATTCATACCGGCGGCCCGTCTTCATTTACGCTTTGTCTGGAAGCTGAAGATGTTGCCTTTTTCAATATGATGAACATCAGTTCATCTTCGGATGTTGATCAGGTTGGAGAAGAAGACCTTTGGAGAGCATACCGTAATGGATATGCTTACTTGTGGGCCAATATCGAATTTCTGAGTTCCTGTGATATGATCTTTACTGTGAAAGCTGGCCGTACCTATGTGGAGAGTAAAATACTGAAGTTTACTGACGAGGTAAACGGAGTATGGGATAACCTGGAATTGTTTAAAGCTTATATAAGAGAGAATATTCAAAAATTATACATTGCTGCTGAAGAAATTTAGCGGCAGATGCTTAAAGATAATGCTGATTCAGGGTGCGGATTAGTATTGATTTTTATTTTACGGGGGCTGTGGTAATAAACTGCTGCAGCCCTTTTTAATCTTTGAGATCGCCTGATCGGCATTCTCCTGCGGAGATAAATCATCAATCGAAATTTTAACGCTTTATTGATGTTAAACAACAAAGATGTTTTTGAAAAGCTAATGGCTTTATTGCGCAGTATTGAACCGGATAAATCTTTACCGCCGGGATTGGAAGATCTCCTTTGGGCTGAGATGATGGTAGTAGATTATTGCTACCAGGAGACGGAACTGGAGCCTGAGGGGAAAACGCCAGCTAACGCGTATTATGTGGTGAGTGGTTTTGTGATGGTATATGCCTGGTGCCCGGAAGGGTACAGGTATTTATACCGCATTTATCCGGAGAATACCATTGTTGCTTTTACGGATTTTGTTAACCAAAAGATCTCGGCCTACCTGATTGTTGCCTGTAGGAATACCCGGGTGTGGAGTATAAGTAATGCGTTGATAAAGAAGATTTACTTAAAGATGCCGGAGATGATGGTTACGGCGCTGAATGTGGCCCTGCACTTTAGTGAGTATATGGAGAGGCTGCACAGTGATTTGCTGAGGCTAAATGCTGATGCCAGGGTGCTGAAGTTCTATACGGATTTCCCGGATTTGAATGTGGCAAGAACGAGTCCGGTTGTGCCTGCTGATACAGCGGCATTTTTATCGCTTACACCGGCACAGCTGAAAAAGGCTAAAATACGGCTAAAAAAGAAGAAACTGATTAAATGACTGCAAAATGTTACCGAGGTACTCCCGGCACCTTATACTGGTTTTGGGTGGCCTACATTTGTGGCATTATTAACGTAATCAGAACCAAATGATAAACACAGGAGCAGAAAGGCGGGATCGCTTTTCAGTAGATATTTACAGAAAAAAAGACAACAGGGCAGAGCTTGTATTCAGAAAAGGAAAGCTGCTATACAGGATCAATGCTATTGAGGGTTGCAGTAGGTTGGTGACCCAGTTGAGTGAGCTGATAGTGGGGAAGACCAAGGTGATCTCGCTGCGGAATTCCAGGAACAGGAAGTGGGCGGTTGAGGCAGTAGTTAACGAACAGGCTGCTGCGGTGGTGGTGTGGGAGCTGATGGCAGATGGCAGGTCGCTGATGCGGTTTGGCTGGCAGGGCACGGCTGCGGAACTAAAGCGGGGTTTGCCCGAATAATCTTTCGCCTTTTCAATAAGGCATTTCCGGTACTGATTCTTGGGCCGGGATAAAACAACAGTAACCATCAAAAATAGAATAAGATGGGATTTTTAAAAGGTGGCCCTTTTTACCACATGGTAGGAAAGGTCGGAAACAACGTTGGCAGGATCGTCAACGGAAAGAATGTGCTCTCGATGGCTCCGGCATCGGGCAACAGAACGCCGAGTCCGGCACGGTTGGTGATCAACCAGAAGTTTGGTCTAATAACGGGCTGGATGGCACAGATCAGCCAGTTTATCAGGATCGGTTTCGAGGATCATAGCCCTGAGATGAGTGCCTGGAATGCTGCGATCAGCTACAATTTCCTCAATTCGATTACAGGTGTTGCACCCAACTTTACGATCGATTACCCGAAGGTGTTGTTTAGCCAGGGTAAGCTGGCTAAGGGTAAGAGTGTTGAAATGGCAACGACTACCGATGCGCAGCTGGATTTTAGCTGGGCTGCTGGTGTGCCTGCGCTGTTTATGGGCGCGCCTACAGATAAGCTGGTCGTGATTGTTTACAATCCGGCTAAGCAGGAGTGGGCGGTTTCTATTGGGGATGCCATGCGGTCTACGCTTTCCTTTGACATGGTGCTACCTGTAGATTGGAGCGGGGATAGTGTGTACCCGTATGTCTCATTTATCAGTGCTGATGAGAAGTATGCGAGTACGAGCCAGTTTCAGGGAATGGTAGTAGTACAATAGGTGAGAATTTTACCGTTCTGAAAAGGTAAAATTTTTGGCTGCAAAACATGGAGTGTCTGCGATTTGCAGAGGCTCCATGTTTGTGAAGGGTATGTTTGGGTTTATACAGTGGATTGTGAAAACAACTGTAGGGAGTGATAAGGAGGGATTTTTGATGTTAGAATTGTTTTCTAAAGCTGAATAAATCGGGGTTTTAGTCAGAAAATGAGACGTGATAGTGTATATTGTACACTATTTTGATGTTTTTGTGGTTTTATGTTATCATTTTATTAAATATTGCCAAATAATAGCGGAAAGGCGGTTATTTTGTTTTATTCTTTTTGTTCACTTTGTGGTATAGAATGAACTTGGTAGAAAATGTTGTTATGTTTGGTTCAACAAAAGCGTAGGATTATTGCTTTTAATGTGTTTTAAATTAATGTTGCTGAAATATTTGCCTAAAACGCATGATTTTTTTGATATAGAGCTGCTTTGAATAAAATCATAGTTGTTTTCTGTGTTAAAATCCCCGCTTCGGTAAGTATTGCTCGTCAATATTTGAGCGCAACACAAACGTTGAACCTAATCTCCCTCAACAACATGAAAAATCCTGTAATTATTGGAATTACTCCATTTGAAAGGCCCGATGTAAAACTCGCACTCTCTTTACATAACGCCAATGCCTTTCCCGTGCTTCATCTTGGAAGAGATAGAGCCACAGCTGCCGACGCAATTCAGCAGTTAGCAAAAAAATGTCCGGAAGGATTTGGCGTATGCCTTGTTTCGGATGCCTTATTAGACTTACAATTACCTGAACAGGTAACTCTGGCGGTTTTGCCTTACGGCCTTAAACCCCCTGCAAATAAACACATCAAACTTTTTTACCAGATACACGATATAGTGGAGGCGCGCAAGGCCCATGCTGAAGGTGCTGCCGGAATTATTGTTAAAGGCAATGAGGGTGCTGGCAAAGTTGCATATGAGTCTTCGTATGTGCTTTTTCAGCGTGTAGTGAAGGAATTTGCAGACCTTGAGGTTTACATTCAGGGTGGTGTTGGTATCCACACGGCTGCGGGTGCTATGGCACTTGGTGCTGCCGGGGTGATTCTGGATAGTCAGCTGGTGCTTTTCCCGGAGTGCAGTGCGCCGGAAAATATAAAAAGGGTTTGTGAAAAATTAAGCGGAACGGAGACTAAACTGATCGGGAACACACGTGTTTTGGTACGGCCGAATTCTCCTGTACTGGCTGACGATGCTGATGAAAAAGATCTGGAGCCTTATTTTACGGGCCTTGATCTGGAAAAGAACTTATTGCCTTTAGGGCAGGATATCGCGATAGGACAGGATCTGGCTAACAGATATAAGAAAATAGATAAGCTGGTTTTTGGTTTGCGTGAGGCTATTTATGGCCATTTGAGGCAGGCCAAATCGCTGGATGTGATTAGTGAGGATAATGAATTGGCTAAAGATCTGGGTATTAATT
>DATFQH010000125.1:0-12888 GCA_035264385.1 Pedobacter sp. | reverse complement strand
TAACCTGGACAATTGGTCTTTAAATTTATACCAGTGTCTCCAAGATTGAAATAGCTATAACTAGCCTTTTTTTTGCCTCAAGTGTGCGTGAAAACGATCATTATCTTCAGTGAAGACCCTCTGTACAATTGTTAATTTTAGTTTGAATAGATTTTCCGGATAAAGGTTTTGTCCTTGTCAGAAAGTATCATGTTCACGCCGACGGCCTGACCGTCTGTTGTCAGTGATGCGCACCAGCTTTCTCTGATTATAGTTTTTAAGTCATTGACGCACAATAGTAACTAAAAAGTCGTAAAATATCATTTCATCCAAATTATAAATATTTTTCGTTTCGGTGATTGTTACCTGATTGTTTCCTCTGAGAAAAAGTGAGGCCAGGATTAGACAAGTCTTCGTTAAATATTCCCCGCAGGTTCTGGGAACGATGATCCAGGTGGATACTAACCACTTCACATAATTTCCCAGTCTGGCTCCCTTAGGTTTCTAACAGCATATAAGATTCATTTTATGCGCTACATTTGGCTGTAAATCATCAATAATCACTTCATTTTATGAAAAAAGAAATCGTATCAGGGGTTGCGCTTACACTGTTGTTTTCTGTTGTAATGGCTCTCGCGAACTCAGTATTTGGTCAAAACAATCAATCTTATAAGGTTCTGCAAGATACGGTTTTAAAGAAAAGACAGCCAGCTGAATCATTGAACATCTACCACGAAGAAACCTCACCGCTTCTCGATGACAGCCGTCTGTTAGGTGCAGCAGTTAAGGCAGCTCGGATGCTGGCAGACACTTCCAATTATGATCCGGTAAAAGGTATTGGCATTTCTACATTATTTAGTAAATCAGATCTCAGCTATTTTGCCAGTAGAGGTATTGCAAACATCATATCTCTATTTGTTGTTATTAACAAATATCTTCCGCCGGGCCAGAAACTTGATTTTTTGACTGACTCTGTTCAAACTGGGATAGTGATAGAAAATCCGCTGATTTTAAGATCACTTAAAATGCGCATAAGTGCTACATTCGCATCGACTACGCCGGATTCACTTCAATGGAAGGAAAATGTATATCACGCGTACTTAGCGAGGGATTATGGTACAAGTTTAAATAACACCATAACCGTTATGGCTGCAACCACTGAGATGCGGGAACGTTCGGATCTTGAACTTATCGATTATGACGGTTCGCCCATTACCCTGGGGCAAATTCTGAATGAAAAAATAGGCAAAGGCAAAAAAGCGACAATATTGGAATCCGCTGCGATTTTGGCCTTCAGGCTGAGAACTTTTCCTTCATCAAGAATGAAGAAAGAATACGCAAACGAAAATTATAAGAGGGCATTGCTAACCCTTATTTCCTTGCATGAGCGAGACTTTAGAACTCATACTGAAACAAGTTCGCTACTGGCGGCTTTGAAAATGGATCTTACCAGAGGCGATGCAAGCGCGGTGATCGCTGGCCTTAAAGCGAGCAACTTCTTCGATGCCAATGTACCAGGAAATATAGGGCCGGTGTTACTTACGCAATCCACTTTACTCAATGCCGTAGAAGTTGCTTCTCACGCAGAGACTAAAGCATTGGAATTGGTGACTTTAACGACTCTTCATTACGGAGAACGCGATGCTGTGAAGTTAATGACAAGACTTATCAATGGACAGGGTTGGATGGATGCACAAGAAAGCGGGGACTTTTCTGTTAAGCGCCTGGGTCAACTTCGTTTTCACGGTGTTGAAAAATTTAAGTCGTTAGGCTTCGGATCGGATAAAACTGCACAAATGACAATAGCTGATTTGGTCTTGGTGGCCGTTGCTGCTCCAGAAGTTCCAGCTGGCTTTTCTCCGAAGACAGCGCTGACCGTTTTAAATATTGGAAGGTCCATTATAAGTAATTACAGCACCATATTGGCGCAGGAGACCTCGAATACAATTCAGCTAAATCCAAGAATTTCACTCGGAACTAGACATATTGAGCACCGTGCGGCTTATGATGCTGTTGACTATGTGCCTGAGCTTTTGAATGGGGAAGATATCGGTCAGCGGGGTTCAAAAATTAATTACAGCGGTTTGGAATTGAGATTGGAGTCGGATATTTATTTTTCCAACCTTAAAAAAATGCTAGACCGTGCTCTGAAGCCATGGTTTTTCCCAGAGTTTGGTGTTATAATCGGGACAGGCACGAGAAAGGTGGGCTATGATCTGACAACTATTGTAGGCCGTCACGGTGCCGTGCCTAAATTCAATCAACGCTATGGAAATTGGGGAGGACATGTAGGGCTGAATATTGGTCCGGTTGTCTTAGCTGCTGATGGTACCATTCTTTCCACTGCAGACATGGCAAGCCCAAATGAGAAATTTTTTGACCTGTCGCAAGCAATGACTTATTTCAGATACAGCATGTTGATCCATGCGGTTAACTACCGATTGACCAAAAGTGCAACGCCTTGCAATTTGATATTTGATTTAGAGGTTGCAGGGGAAACAAATAATGAAGGTGTTTTCGACCGAACGAGAACACAAAACACAAGTTTCCAGACAGGAAGCGGCGAGTGGCAGAAAGATTTCGACCGGGCACATCCGAATGGCAACTACAACGATGAAATTGCCAAGTCAATGATTCTTAACGGCGATGTGAAAGCTGCATATGCAGCTAGCAATTTCGCCGCTGCTCACATAGGCTTTCGGCGTTCGGGATTTCAAGTGAAAATAACCGGAGGACTGTATAATTTGACGGCCATCCAGGGAAGGGGAGAAGGTAGCGGCCAATGGCTAAATAGACTGTTCATAAACACGTCGAAAGGCAATTTCTTCAGCGGGTTAACTTTGACTTATCATTTCGGGTCGCACAAGTCAACTGAGAAGTACCATAGGTCAGAACGTTTTAGTAAGGTGGACGACAAAAATTCTCTACCCGAAATAGCTGAGTCTACTGAAAGTATCCATAGTATATTGGATCTACAAAACAGATCGATTTTTAATAACGCAGGAAAATAACCGGTTCAGATGTAAGTCTCATTTTATGCCGATATCACCTTTGTCTAGAATGCATTCTTCCTTGTTCTTTTCATTCATTAATTTCGAGCGTTTCATGTTTAGAAAAATCGCTGTATCTTAATGTAATTACGAAGGGAAGTATGTGAATCAGCGCGATTTATGCGATACCAATAAAGAAACTTTAGCTGGACGTTCATTTTTAAGCGTTTAGGGTAAATTATTTGAAAATATATGCGGTATTCTAAATTGGCGGTATGGAATTTGTTCCCTGAATTGTAGGGGAAATTGCTGATATTTGCTCATGTCATTTGTCAGTGATGCCTTCAAGTTTGGTCTGAAATTTTCAATTGAACGTTAACTGATGATAAAACATTTTCAGATTAATTTCTTGTTTAAGTTAAGGAATTGTAATTTTGCATACCATCCTTCCTTTGACACATTAGTAACTTATGAATAAACATACAAGGATGACAATCGAAACAATGGGCCCTATACAATCAAAAATCAAAATTGACGGGGAACCTTATGTCCTTAATATTAGGGAGTATGAGAGTTTTATTAATCAGTGTCGCCAGTTCATGGAAGTCGACTGTGATAGTTTTCAGGCGATGACACAAATCATATCAGATCAATTAATTGATGGTGCAAAAGGGGATATGCAGATACAGGAAATAAGGGTGCAACTTAAATTCCTTAGAGAAATTGGTTTCTTTTTGAAGGGAATTGTCTCTCCTGTTACTAGTCCTGATCAAGATTAACTTTACTGATATAGGTCGAGAGTAGTTCGTTGTATCGCTCGAGGAGCTCGATATACTTGTCTTTCCAAATGGTGTCTTCTTGCGAACGACTTACAGGTGATTCCGGCTCAGTGAGTTTATTATGTTCTGAAGGATTAAAATCTTCGTTCATGAAAATCCCAGGAAATATGGTTGAAAAATCGTAATTGATTACCGCGCCTATACGATAAATGATTTCAGGTTTGAGATGCCGCTGATTAAACCAGTTATAAACAGATCTCCTGTTTACACTGGTGAGACGCGCTAATTCCGTTATGCTATAGCCGTTTCTTCTGATGATGCGTTCGATCGTTTGACCGTGATGAAGTTCCATAGATGCTTATACCTCACCCTCTACCATGAGGGCAAATTTGAAAATAAATTTTTAGTTTGTCTGATGCGTTATTAATTGTGAATTTAAACCGACCTTAACTTTGGCGATCAATCCACAAGATATCCCTGCCATAAGAAGTACAACTTGTTTACCTCTCACCTCCAATATCTCTCCTTTTAAGTCAAAAAGGATGCCATCGTCTACAGAAACCTTATCACCTATCTTAAAAGCTGACAAATTAATGCATTCAAGATCGTCGTAGGTATCTACAAGTTTTTTTATCCGTTCAATTTCGAGATTAGATAACTCAGCCATCTTACCAAAGTCCTTAACATATCCTATAACGCCTGATGTTTGAATTACACGCTCTTGGTCAGTGTGATCTACACTAACGAAGAGATAAGAACTGAAAAGTGGAATTTCGATGATCTTATTACGGTCGGCCCACTTACGCCTACTTTTGACTATGGGACAATAGCTTGTCACGCCGCTGCGCTTTAACAATTCCTCAGCTTTTTTTTCCCAATTTGACCTCGTGTACACGATTCTCCATTTTTTGTCTGTTTTTTTGTCAGAAAAGGTGTTATTCATATGCGATTCAAGTATTTACTGCTAAAATATGGATAACTCGCTTCAAGAATGAACTATAAGCGGGTTTGTATAACAGTTCGAGAAATACTGTGACACAATACTTCCTGTTATCTTTAAAAGCCGTTAAATTTCGCTTGAAATTAGTTAATAACTTAATTATTGAGGCTGTTTGCACACGACTTAGACGACTTTTTTCTCACATTGCTTCACACTTTCACACATCTTCCCAACGCTTTACGATCTGCTTACCATCCGTCTGATCTGTGCTTTTTTTTAAATATCGGAGGGTAGTTTTACAAAAAAATCGTGGACCATTCATCGGCTCTACGGTAATCCAACTGAAACTTTTAACACAACAAGTCACTGTAAGTGAAGTGGCGGAGCTATGTGCTTTAACAAAAAAACTTATGAAAAACATCCATCTCCTACTTGTATGTGTACTGTGCAGCACGCTGTTATGTGTGTCTTGCGGTTCATATAAAAATGTTCCTTACTTCCAAAAATTAGCCTTCAATGCAGAGAATCCTGAACCTATCGACAATTTTAGTCCGATTACGATTCAATCTTCTGACATCCTGAGCGTAAGTGTGAGTAGTCTTAACCCATTAGCTTTCAATGACTCGACGGGAAGGGTTTCAGGCTATCTTGTCAATGAAAAAGGTGAAATCCGGGTTCCCGTGATGGGACCTGTGAAAGTAACAGGCTTAACGGTTTCGCAGGCTGAGGCGAAGATACAAAAGGGACTCACTCCTTTTTTGAAGAATCCGGATGTTGTAATTAGGATTAAAAATTTTAAAATCTCTGTTCTTGGTGATGTAGCCAAACCGAATGTATACCCCGTTTTAGGAGAGAAAATATCTGTCACTGAAGCGCTAAGTATGGCTGGAGACCTGAATATAACCGCTAAAAGAAAAAATATCCTGCTGGTTAGAGAAGTTGACGGCAAAAGGGCTTATGTTCCGTTGGATATTACTTCGCCGGATTTTTTTAGATCTCCATACTATTATATGAAAAACAATGACATACTATATGTCGAACCTGATAAAACCAAATATGCAACAGTTGACGGAAGTTACCGGACTTATGGTCTGGTGCTTTCGGGACTGTCAATTGTAGCCATCATCTTAACAAGCCTTATCCGATGAATACGCACTTCCAACTCAACACGCCATTTATAGAAGCGGAAGAGGTAAAGCAAAAAGACCTCGGCCAGCTTATCAGCAGATATGCCTTTCACTGGCCACTGTTCGTCATTTGCATCACTCTTTCCTTAATTGTAGCCTGGATGTACCTCGCCCAAATTAAACCGGTTTATCACGTTAGAGCAAAAATTTCTATTCAGGACGATAAAAAGAAGCCCGAATCTGGTAAGGAAGCTGCGTTGCAACAGTTGAACCTATCAACCGGCGGAAAATTAATTGAAAGTGAAGTGGAAGTGATCAAGTCGCGACCGCTAATCAGCAAAGTAGTATATGGCCTTGGTTTATGGGCAATTTATAAAGATGAAAATGTTGATGGAAACAAAGACCTATATAAGAGCAGTCCTTTACATTTGGAATTGCTGCGTAGCAAGGGAAAGGTTCAGACCGAGGTATGGAAGGTCAGCATTATTAGTGCAAGGCACTTCGAAGTGACAACCGCTGAAGGGAAAAAAATTAATGTGGGACCCGCCACACGCATACGGAATTCTTCTGGTGAGTTCAGTGTGATTCCTTCGGTAAATATTTCAGATTATATTGGTCATGTCATCAGCATCACTATAAGGAATCCAGAACAAGTGGTAACTGCATATCAAAACAACATCACGACTACCATCAATTCAAAAGCACCTATCCTGGAACTTAGCCTCGACGATGAGCTACCGCAACGGGGAATTGATGTGCTGAACTATTTGGTTACCGTATATAAGAATTTTAATATCATTGACAAAAACAAGGAAACTCAGAGTACACTGAAATTCATCGACACACGGCTTGCTTCACTAACAGGAGAATTAACCGCTGTGGAGAAGGATGTTGAAGGATATAAAAGCAGTATCGGACTCACAGATATTTCTTCCAAATCACAATTTTACCTGGACAACGTACAGAACACTGATAACCGACTGAATGAGGTAGACATCCAGCTGAATGTTATAAATGGGCTCGAAAAATATGTAAACTCAGAAGGTAGTTCAGGTGGAGTTCCGGCAACTGTCGGAATTACCGATCCGGGTATGATCAATTTAGTAGCGCAACTTTCAGCCCTCCAGCTTAAAAAGGAAAAACTACTGGCCATTACCCCTGAACAGAATCCGATATTTGAACCGATTGACAAGGAGATTGCCAGTTTAAGGATTGCGATTAAACGCAATCTCCGGTCAGTGAAGTCATCACTAGTGGGCACTAAAAGACAATTATCTTCCTTTAATTCACAGTTTGAAGAGGGAATTAAAAGTATGCCAGGACAGGAACGGCAGTATATCACCATAAAGCGTCAGCAGGCAATTAAAGAAAATCTGTATGTATACCTTCTGCAAAAAAGAGAGGAAGTTTCGCTGAGTTATGCCGCAACACTTACAGACGCAAGGGTAGTGGAGCAGGCTTTTCATGGCGAACCGGAATCACAGAAAAAAATACCTATACTGCTCGCGCTTCTCACCGGATTTATTATGCCCTTAGGAATTATAACCCTCAGAAGTAATATGAGAAACCGCGTTATGACCAGGAAAGATATTGAACTGGCAACCTCAGCACCCGTTATGGTAGAGTTGCTTCAGGATAAAAATGCCAAGCCCATTGTAGTACTCAACAGGAATGCTTATGCACTAGGAGAGCAGATGCGTGGCCTGCGTACAGACATTCTGCAGACAACAGGAAAGAAAAAAAGTGGCCGCGTGGTGATGTTTCTTTCCAGCATTGCCGGTGAGGGCAAGAGTTTTGTGGCGAGTAATATCGCCGTGTCTCTTGCGGCCATGGGCAAGAAAACAGTGATCCTGGAGCTCGACCTTAGAAAACCTAAGATCAGCAGGATCTTCAAACTGGATCAGTATCATCCAGGACTGAGTGATTATTTAAACGGAGTATGCAGCCACGCAGATATTATTCAACCTTCAGGTATCCACAAGAATCTTGATGTAATGGGGTCGGGAGCCATTCCTGATGACCCTTCTGAACTGATTCAGAGTCAAAATATGGTAAAGCTTATTGCAGAGCTCAGGAAAGAATATGACAATGTAATCATTGATTCTCCTCCTCTTCACCTTGTGACTGACGCAATGATTTTAGCACCAATGGTCGACGTTTGTCTATACATCATAAGACACAACTATACACCTAAGACAGAGTTAAATTTTATTCAGAAGCAATACATGAGCGGAAAGCTTCCCAACATGCACCTTGTATTCAACGGGGTTGAAATGGACAGCCGCTTTGGATATGCGATTGACTATGGCTATTATCAGGATAAACCTGATAAAAGTCTGCAGACATTTTTCTTTAGCGATTTTAAATCACGATTTTAATTACTTAGCATGTCGGTATCAGCCAGATTAATTTCGGGAACAGTTGCCTCGTGGGTTCAGATTGGAATCACTCTGATCACACAGGTGCTGCTTGTCCCCTTATATCTTACTTATTGGAACGTGGACACCTATGGCCTCTGGCTAGCCGTGATCGCGTTTACCGGCATTCTGAATTCCCTTGACCTGGGCTATCAGGAATATCTGGGCTACGAATTTCTTCGGATTGGGAAAGGTGATACCAGGCAGATCAATCGCCATCTTTCGGCAGGGGTTCTTATGGGTTTTACCTTGGGCTTATTTCAAATCTTGATCGTGCTGGTGATTTATGGAGGCGGAATGATCATAGCACTGTTTGGTGCGTCATCTGTTCTTTTTGATCATACCACCGCCGGAAATGTATGTCTGATTTTGCTAATGCAGGGAACTGCCTGGCTGATTTTTGGAAGCGTAGGCGGCATACTAAACCGGGCATTATATGTGTTCGGCCACTTCCCGCGAATGGCTTGGTGGGGTGTGTTTTCTTCAATAGTAGTAAATTTAGCACCAGCCCTTGCAGTATGGCTGGGTGCAGACCTGTTACATACCGGCATGGTCATGGCTCTCGCAAGAATCGCTGCTAACATTCCGGTATGGATAGATATGCTACTGTTATTTAAGCAGGAGGGAATTAGGCCAAGCTATCCCTCATGGATTCTAGGCTGGAGAAATTTTGTTCAATCCCTTTATCTTTGTATATCAGGACTTTTGGAAAATATGCGGCACCAAGGAGCACGGATGTTGCTCACACCTCTTGCTGGGGCTGCCGGTCTGGCCGCATTCTCGACCATGCGGACAGGAACGAATGTCGCAATGCAAGGCTTGCATACCATAACACATCCCTTGATGCCCGAACTTATGGGGTTCCTTCACAGGAGAGACCAGATTAGATCAGATGTAGCATTCGGTACAATATGGATAGTCACGGTAATGGTTCTTAGTCCGGCGATGGCTCTGATACAGTTGTTTATTGCCCCGGTTTATCTGGCATGGACAAAGAATCAAATTCCTTTCGATCCCTGGCTCTTTGCCTCGCTTTCAGTAGGCATTCTGGTGTATGCGATTTCCCAGCCTGCCATTGCGGTAGTGCGTGGAAATAACCTGTTGAAATCTCAGGTGCGTATTTCGGGCCTTGCCGGATCAATTACTATTGCGGGCATCATTGTATTGGTTCCTTTACTGGGAATTTCTGGCGGAGGACTCGCCCTTCTTACCGCTGAAATAGCGGGCTACCTTTATTATAATACTGTTGCTATAAGATGGCTAAAAGACCACAATCTTGTCTGGCCGGCCCGGATTTCGAAGATTACACTGACCTCGGTATGCATCTCATCAGCGGCAATTATACTGTTGATACTATTGCCTGGTTTTAAGTTGCCCGTCACTTTATTGTGTATGGCAGCGTTAATACTCAATGCCCTTCGTTTCTGGCGTCATTTACCAGATCTGGCTACTGAAACCCTGAGAAATATTTTGCTGGGTATACCGCTGATGAAACAAATCTTTTGCAGATAAGCTGATATGAATAATTTTAAAATTGGAATTTATTGTCCTTCCTGGATGCTGGCCTGGCATAATACAGACCATAAGATTGTCAGGATGTTTTCAAGGCTTGATGAATTTTCTGACCTTAAGACAGATTTTGTAGCCTCAGCATCCTATACACTTAGCTACAATGCGAATAAAGTAGTGCAACGTATCGCGCCGGGAGCACCGTTGCTTTTAAACCATCGAATCAAAGGGCAAAAAAACGACAGTGACGTCATCTACCATTACGGATCCCCTGCGGCACATGAACAGTTTTACAAAACAGTCAGTCACGCACCCGTTTTCTTAACGACAGGTTTTATGACAGATCGGTTCATGAAGAATGCATTTGGCCAGATAGGAAACAGACAGCAGGAGGCTGACCGACTCGCTGATACATTGGATAAGGCGGCAATGATCCACTTTCATTCACAAGGCGGCTTAGAACGCTTCCTGTATTACCGGCCTGAATTCGAGAGCAGGGCAGTAGCTATCCCATTCTTTCTACCCAATTTAAAGCTGGCCGGGCTATCGTTAAATAGAAATAGCGCAGCTGTAAAAATATTGTTTGTTGGAAACGAAGGTCTCCGTAAAGGATTATCGGAACTGAGCACAGCACTGGACTTACTTGGCATCATTTATCTTAAAAACTTTAAGGTCGAAATCACAGTAGTTTCGAAGGACCGGCCAATTCCAAAATGCGGAATTCAGGTCACATGGTTGAAAAAGGCCGCGCATACTGATGTGCTCAATTTGATGGAGGAGGCCGATATTTTTGTATTGGTGCCCAAAATTGAATCCTACGGGCTGGTGCTCATTGAAGCAATGAATGCAGGTTGCGCAGTACTCACCGACAACGATGACACCCGGAAAGAAATCATAGGAAAAGCTGGTATGATGCTGTCATCAGGTACACCAGAGGCTATTGCCAGGGGATTGAAGGTACTGATAGAGGACAAAAAGGGTCGTGAAGAGCTCGGCCGTCTGGCTAGGACACGGGTACAGGAAAAATTTATACCAGCTGTAGTGGCTGACGAATATGCAAAGCAGTTCAGATTGCTGAATCTTAAAAAACACTAAGAAAAAAATGTATCCTAATACAATAGTAGCGCAGTTCAATCCTGCGCAGGGGATGTTACAGCCGAAAATTAAACTTCGGGGCGAAGCAGATGGCACACCGTTTATCGACAAGTTTAAGTCATGGTCTTACGGTATGTTGGTGCTCTGTATAGCCTGGCAGCTGATCTTTTTCTGGTCTGCCGCCAATCTTGCTGCAATCGCCTATGTTGTACTCACCTGGGGAATCTTTTGCTTGTACTTTTTGAATGCCGCGATGCTGAAGGGTTACCCATTTTCTTCATTTATCATCTTGGGCTATACCGCGACACAGTTTTATTTTCCGCTGCTGTTTATCACGCTCGAAGCCAAGCCGCTGGTCTTCAACCTTAACAGACCTCATGAAGTTTTTTTCCATTCTTTCATGGCATTTTTGGTTTTGCTGGCCGCACATTGGCTTTACAGGTTTTTACCCAAACAGAGCAGTCGGGGTTCAGGTTCATACCTCAAATTAGCGGGATACTTTAAGGCCCCGGGTGTCATGCAGTTATGGATGATGGGTATGCTCGGAATGTCCGCTAATATGTATGTGTTCCTTTTTTCCACGACAATCGGAACCTCAGTAACGGGAGGAGCATTGGATAAAGCCATTCAGGCTTTTCTGCCATTTTCCTACGCTCCGTACTTTATTCCGTTTGCTGCCCTATACGGAGCTGACAGGCCACTCGCCAAAAAGACCGTTTCGCTGCTAATTACCTTTACCATAGCACTGTTTATTATCAGTATCATTCGCAACAGCCGCGGTGCTTTTATGGTTGGATTTACTTCAATTGGATTTTCTTACCTGCTGGGTCTACTGCTCGGAATGTTTCCAGTACCAAAAATTGCACTTAAGCCGGTACTGATTGCGATCGCCGGATTTTGGTTCATAACCGGTCCGCTGTCCGATCTGGGTACTGCAATGGTCATTGTGCGCGGGGAAAGGAACGACATATCTAAATCGGAACTGATAGCCCTGACTCTGGAAGCTTACAAGGATAAACGGGCTATCGCCCTGAGAAGACTGGAAGACAAAGCGTTTGAGAGCGACTGGGATGAGCGTTATTTGGATAATCTTTTCACTGCCAGATTCTCGAATATCAAATTCAACGATGCCAGTCTGGAACAGGCTGCCATTATAGGAAATAACAATCCCGCGATGCGCAAGTTTTCCATAGACTACATCTGGGGGGCATTGCCAGGGCCATTGCTGAAACTAGTGAAGCCAGATGTTGATAAGGAAATGCTCTATGCCACCTCGTTTGGCGACTACATATACAGTCTGGCCGGTGGCGGTGCAGCCGCCCTTGGTGGTTTCAGATCCGGGCATTTCGCCGGTTCGGGTATGGCAGCATTTGGCTGGAGTTATCTGGCAATACTTGCCCTAGCCATCATTCCGGTATTCCTTCTACTTGACAAACTAAGCTACACCACAAAACTGGTGTCAGCCGACGGTAAATATTACAAATACAAACTCAGCCTGAGTATGTGCGGGCTGATCGGTCTGACCTCCATATTTCAGTTTCTTCCATGTGAGAGTGTTGTCAATCCACTGACCTTTTTGGTGCGGGGATTTGTCCAGATGGTGCTTTTATATCTGGTGATTTTCCAG
Organism: Pedobacter sp.; assembly: GCA_035264385.1. GTDB lineage: Bacteria > Bacteroidota > Bacteroidia > Sphingobacteriales > Sphingobacteriaceae > Pedobacter. Next base: position 425 of record DATFQH010000125.1, on the reverse strand, counting down.
GTAACAGCCCTTGCAGTCAGGCTGGTCGAAAGGTTTAAAATTATCTAGACAAAAAAGAATGCATATCATTTATTTTGGTGAAGACCATGAAGGCGCTACCGCCGCTCATCGTGCACAGGCATTGCAGAGACTCGGTTACAAAGTAACAGTCATGAATCCATTGGACGGTATTCCTGTCAGGCACAAAAAAGGTCTGCTGAATGCATTTCACTTTCGTTCGGGCTATCGCCTGATGCAGGGCGTCATGCTCACCTGGCTCGAAAAATTGATGTTGAAAGAGAAGCGACCCGATTTGATCTGGGTAGATAGCGGTGAATTCTTTGGAACATCGTGCCTGAAGCATCTCAAATCGTTAGGTTGCCCAATGGTGTTATACAATATTGATGATCCAACAGGAAAACGTGACGGGCGTCGTTTCGATCTGT
>DATFQH010000124.1:0-2447 GCA_035264385.1 Pedobacter sp. | reverse complement strand
GCAGGCAGCGGGTATCAGCTTCACCGATGCATCAGGTTTTTATAAAGGCTTTAACGACATCAATGAATACCTGACTGCACAAAGGGAGGCTTCTTTGCAACCGCAGATTCGGCCCAAAGCGCCGGAAGAAAGAAGCAGGGGAATTGGGCGCTAAGCCATATTGAGAATGGTTTGCGGATACCGATTTGCGGCATCCGGCATATTTAAAGATAGGTGGATATATCACCGGCCGATTTACGAATTGTAAAGAGCGAGTTAATGTTTTTGCTTCACAAAAACCCGAATCTACCCCTATGGGTAATTCGGAACTCGCTCCCGTTGGTCGGTTTTTTAAACAATCAAAACGAAATGAATACATGGCATCAACATCTGAAAATAAGACAATAACGAAAGTTCGGACACCCGGTAGACCGAAAAAGACGATCAGACGGAGTGACTTTTTAATGGTACGCTTAACCCCAACGGAAAGGATTTTGATCGAGGGTAGAGCGAAAAATGCCGGGCTGAAACCCAGTGAGTGGTTTCGAAGAGCTGCGAAAAACGCCAAGGTTTTCCCGCGCTTCACTGTAGAGGAAACCGGCTGGTTCCGGATGCTGGCGGGGGTAGCAAATAACCTTAACCAGTTGACCCATCTGGCGCATGTGGCAGGCCTCTTTACGCTTGCTATGAAATGCCAGACCATACTAAAACAGGTAGAAGAATTAATTACAAAACTTAGCAGCCATGATGGGTAAGCCGATCACCGGTAGAAGCTTTGGCGGCTGTATTCGCTATGTGGTGAATAAGCCGGAAGCTAAAATATTATCTGTCGAAGGCGTACGAATGCAGAACGCAGCTGCTATCATTCAGGACTTAACCTACAACGGAAAATGCGGCCTGAGTTGGGGAAAGCAGTTGGACACATGGTACTCAGCTGGAGCAAAGAAGACTTGCGCAAATTAAGTGATGACATCATGGTGGAGCGGGCGAAAGAGTATATGGAAAAAGTAGGCGTCCGAGATACACAGTATGTAATCGTTCGTCACAGCGACCGCGCTCATCCGCATCTCCATTTGATCTACAACCGGGTGGATAATAACGGCAAAACGATTAGCGATAAAAATAACTTCGCTAAAAATGTCAAAGCCTGTAAGGAGATTACCCTGAAATACGGCTATCATATAGGCGAAGGAAAAGATCTGGTGAACCGCCAGGCGCTAAAAGGCAAAGAAAAGACCCGGTATGAATTGTATGATGCTATTAACGCAGGCATGAAAACAGCCAACAATTGGAAACAGCTGGAAGCCCAGCTTGCCAGACAGGGAATTACCATTGATTATAAATTCCGCAGCGGTATCAATGAAGTACAGGGCATATCCTTTGCAAAAGGCAATATTAAAATGAAAGGTTCCGCTATTGACCGGAGTTTGAGCTTTGCCCGCATCGATGCGACTTTAACCCGAAACCAGCAGGTACAACAGTATCATGCGGCAAGGGAAGCCAATCAACCATTTGTAGCTAACCAGCTGCGTGAATCAAGCCGACAGAGCATTCAGGCGGAATACAGCCATAATCCCAGTTTAGGTAAAGGGATATTGGAAGTATTGCTGGAACCACAATTTGTTGCCGGACCGCCCGATCCAATGGGTGATGCGGATATCGCCCGCCGGAAACGAAAGAAACATGAAGCGGAACATTCCCCTTCACAGGGTATAAGCAGGTAGATGAATTAAAAATTAGGATTAACCTTAAAACGATTTGTTATGCAAAACGAAGAATTAGAAGAGAAAGTAAATATTATGGAAGAACTCATCCAGGGTTTTGCCGGTAGAATCAGTGTGATGGAGACCAGTGTGGCCGAGTTCCTAAAAAGCTTTTTGGAACAATACCGGGGCACATTGGAAATGATCGCGACACGGATTGAAACGGCTAACAAGCGGTATGACGATCAAAAAATACAACAGCAGATCGATGAATTAAAAGATGTTGTAGCAACAGTACCGAAAGTCATTCGCGTGAAAAATAGTCATCATTTAGGTGCCTGGTCAAAAAACTTGATCATTGGCCTGGTGGCTTGTTTTGTCATAACGGCCGGATCAGTCGGCACGGCATTATATTTCTATCATCAAAATGATCGCCTGAATCGCGAAGCGTATAATTTCTGGCTGGTTAGGGCGCTTTACCCAGAGGTGGCTAAGACCATTGACGCAAAGTTGGCGGAAGATCCCAAGGGCTTTATTGACAAGGCTGAAAAAGCAATGGCCAAACAGCAGGCGATCATTGCTGCTAGAGCGGTAGCAGCGCAGGCGGAAAAGGATCAAAAGGAGGCTAAGCAAAAGCTGGAAAAGGTGAAGGCAAATAAGTAATGGGAGTATGATGGAGAGGCCACTCAGCTGCGGCAGGTTGCTGCATGGCACCACGTGCTACGCGTCGGGTTCCATTTCACAGCCAGCCTTGCCAACGCACAC
>DATFQH010000123.1:0-6838 GCA_035264385.1 Pedobacter sp. | reverse complement strand
GCTTTCATGACCCAAAAACAGGGAACATTCAGATTGATGGTCTTGATTATAAAGACCTTGAGATAGAAAGCATCCGGTCCCAAATGGGGTTAGTAAATCAAGATTCAATTTTGTTCAATGACACCATTTTTAACAACATTGCATTTGCAAAGCCAGACGCTTCAGAAGAAGAGGTAATCGCGGCAGCCAGGATTGCAAATGCACACGAATTCATCTTACATACCGAAAACGGATATCAAACCTTCGTCGGTGATCGGGGAAACAGGCTTTCAGGCGGGCAAAAACAACGCATTTGCATCGCCAGAGCAGTGCTGGCCAACCCCCCTATTATGTTACTGGATGAAGCAACTTCCGCACTAGACACGGAATCCGAAAAACTGGTTCAGGACGCTTTGAATAAATTGATGAGGAACCGTACTTCGATTGTAATCGCACACAGACTGAGTACAATACAGGATGCTGATTTTATAGTCGTTATAGATAAAGGTGAGATTATTGAAACAGGTACTCATCAGGAACTGGTTAATCTCAAAGGACTATACAATAAACTCATAGAATTACAAACATTTAGTTAATAGCAGAAAGTGGCAGGAACAATGAAAAAAGGGATTACTATAATTATTTGTACATTCAATGGAGTAACAAAAATTGCTGAAACCTTAAATCATTTGGCTTTACAAAATGTCCCTGAAACCTTAAACTGGGAAATCGTTATTGTTGACAACGGCTCAAAAGACAATACCTCTGGCGTTGCGGTAAATGAATGGAAAAATCACACCATCAGCCACGTTCCACTAACAATTGTAAATGAAAACAAACCAGGAAAATTATTTGCTTTTCAAAAAGGGATTGCTTTGGCAAAGTATGAGTATTTTATTGTTTGTGATGATGACAATTGGCTGGCGCACGATTACTTGTCAGTTGCATTTGAAATTTTGGAAAATAATCCAGACATAGGAGCTGTAGGAGGTCAAACAACTGCTGTAACAGAACCAGGCCTTGATTTTCCTGATTGGTTTGAAAATGTGAAAGCAGGCTACGCAGTGGGCAGGCAAACTGAGCACACCGGAGACATTACTTCAAGAGGTCACATTTGGGGAGCGGGGCTCAGCTCCAGGACTTCTCTTTACAAAACTGCATATAACGACTTTCCTTCGTTACTCATCAATAAAACTGACAAAAAAATCTTGAGCGCAGAAGATACCGAATATTGCCTGAGACTAATTCTCATGGGCTACCGGCTACATTATGACACCCGGTTGTCTCTAAAGCATTTCATACCAGCAGAAAGACTTACGTCTGAATACAGAGAAGGTCTTTTTAGAAATTTCAGTAATGCCGGTCTCATCCTTGAAAAATACTACCTAGCCATTAAGTTCGGGTTAGAAGACAATGTTAGTTTATACAACCTTATCAGGTTAACGCTGATTACGCCTTTCAGAGCCCTATTTGCTTCCAGCATAAAAAATAAGGTCAAACAGACCACAATTCTGTCTTATTTGTTGCCGTCTTTATTTAAACCTGATCATCTTACCACACAAATCAAAAAATTTATGTTGCACCATAAAGATTAGAGCCGGCATATGAATATTGGAGTAACCATCATCATCTGCACGTACAATGGAATCGATCGCCTTGGTAAGACCATCGAGCATGTTGCCAATCAAGATGTACCAGCCCATATGGATTGGGAAGTAATCATAGCAGATAATGGTTCAGTAGATAATTCAGCAGACTTTTCAGAAAATGAGTGGACAAAATACAGCAAAAGAACCGTCGGCTTTAACGTCATTAAAGAATCCAAACCAGGGAAACTCCATGCACTGCAAAAGGCAATTAAAAATGCCAAATACGAATATATAGTTATCTGTGACGATGACAATTGGCTGTCTCCTAACTATGTAAGCATCGTATTCTCCAAATTAAATCAACACCCTGAAATTGCCGCTGTCGGAGGATTAGGAATTCCTGAAACAAATGGCATTGATCTTCCCGATTGGTTTGATAATTACGGCTATGCTTATGCTGTAGGTCCGCAAAGCTCCGGTTCAGGCAAATTAAAGCGCGGCAAAATATTATGGGGTGCAGGATTAGCCACCAGACGTACGTTATATACCCGGATGTACGAAAGCCAACCTTCACTGCTTCTGGAATCCTCCAAGAATATACTCTCCGCCGAAGACTCTGAATACTGCCTCAGGCTGTTATTAAAAGGGCATCAGCTATATTATGATGATTCACTTATTTACAAACACTTTATACCCGCTCATAAGCTAGACAGACAATTCAGGCGTCAAAAACTGCAAAAAGGTTTTGAAGACTCGCGTTTCATTTTAAGAAAGTATTATGCTGCAATGAAAGCTTATATAGATGCCAAAAACAGACCAGATATCTGGGTGTATCTCTTCATCATATCCTGCCTGCGTTACGCGCTGCTTTTTGCAAACAAAGACAAACGGACCAAGGCAAAAGATACGCTTTTTCATTTACTGCCATGTTGGACAAATTCAGATCCTATTTCCACCCGCATCAAAGCATTCATGAACAATTAGCGAGAAGTCAAAAAATAAATTAAACCATGTCTTTCAAAATCACAAGAACAATATCAAACCTCGCTGCTTTATTCCAATACCCAAAAATCAAAAATGCACTAGGGCAAAATAGAAACCTGTTTTTTTTCTTTCCTTCCTGGTCCTTTGGGGGCGCAGAGCGGGTACACATAGACATTTTAAATTTGTTTAAAGACCGGAATCCTCTATGTCTGATAACTGAGCGTTCAAAAAGCGAAGGTTTCCGTAAGGAATTTGAATCTGCAGCAGAAGTCGTAGAACTGGGCAGATGGGCTGAAAAGAAAAATTATAAAGCACACTTGCATAAAAGGTTGGCCAGGACGATAAATGCTCAGCCTGAACCTGTTGTCTTTGGCTGGGGCAGCAGATTCATGTATGATCTTATCCCGTTTCTGGACCCACACGTCAGAGTAATTGATTTGATTCACAATTTTACCGACGATGGAGATGGAATAGAATTTTATAGTCTTCCGTATGTAACCAGAATCGAAAAGCGCATTCTTGTTGCAAAATCAATTGTACACCAGTTCGAAGAGCTATACAAAGCAAAAGAAATTCCCGAACACTTCCTTGGAAGACTACAAGTAATCCACAATAAGATAGCATTCAATAATGACCTTCCCAAAAAAAACTATAATGGTGTTCTAAAAGTTCTTTTTGTATCGAGAAACAGTCCGGAAAAAAGACCCGATGTGTTTATCAAAACTGCAAAATTATGCTATGAGTCAAACTTGCAGACCGAGTTTCAAATGATTGGCGATTTTGATCGCAATGAGATCAGTGTGCCACCAAATACGGAGATCGTTGGCGAGGTACATGACCAGGCAGTTTTAACGAGTCACTATGCGAAAGCGCATTTGCTAATGCTGAGTTCATACCGTGAAAGTTGGGGGTTAGTCGTATTTGAAGGCATGAAATACGGTGTTGTCCCCATAGTGACCAATGTCGGCGAACTTTCCACTTACCTCTCAATTGAACAACAAAATGGTCTTATAGTCCCAAATCTTATAGATGAGGATGCCCTTGCCCTGGTATTTAAGGAGAACATCGAATTTTTCTGCGAGAATAGACAAGCTTTAGAAACATTTAGTAACAGCGCCTTCAAAACCATGAAAAAGCTCACAAATAATAATAGTGAATTCGATAATTCTTATAAAAAGCTGCTTAGCACATGACACCTAAAATCACAGTTTTAATGGCTGCGTACAATGCGGAAAACTTTATTGAAAAATCTATTAAAAGCATTGTAGACCAAACATTTACTGACTTCGAACTACTGATTATAAATGATGGCAGTTCTGACAAAACTGTTGAAATCGCGAAGAAGTTTGATGATTCCAGAATCAGAATAATCGAAAACGATAAGAACCGGGGGCTGGTTTATACAAGAAACAAAGGATTAAAAGAAGCACTTGGTGAATATATAGCAATACTCGATAGCGACGATGTAGCCGTTAAAAACAGACTTGAACTGCAATATAATTTTTTACTTCAGTACCCGGAAGTCGTTCTTTGTGGAGGACATGCAATTGCAGTGGATCACGATGGAAAGCAAATTCCAAGTAACCTCTTCACTATGCCCCACGGCCAGGAAGAGGTCAAGATGCAAATGCTTTTTCTAAATACGTTTGTTAACTCCACTGTAATGTTTAGGGCATTGATAGTAAAGGAATTAGGCGGCTACCGGGATTATGCTCCCGCTGAAGATTATGAATTATTCACACGAATAGCTGAAAAATACCCAATAGACAATCTTGATACCGTCTTAGTGGAATATAGGATTCACCACAATAATACCTCGAAATTGCAATCCGATCTTGGTGATCGAAATGTTCGTAGAATAAAATCGAATCAATTGACTTATCTGAATATTGTCTCAGATAACGCCGGTTTAGCTGACATCCTATTCAGTATTTCGGTATGGGACTTCAATTCATTTAAATTTTCTGATTATCTGTACCTTTTCCGTACACTCAAAATGGCTAATATACGTTTATGTAAATATCCACGTGAAGCGTTTGAAAAAAAATTATTTCAATTTTGGGCGAATATAATCATTACAAAAGGAGCCAAAATGAACGCCCTTATTTTATTAATGAATAGAAATCTTTTCAAATGGTCTTTTATGAGCGGTTCTCAATTTCGAAAGGCACTTAAACTTTCCATAAAAAATTTCGGCAGATACAAAAATTAGAAATAACACATATGTTAAAGATTGCCTATATATACGACGTTAACAACAAGTACACTTATGCAAACAGGACTGTAGCCAGTGGTTTTAGAAATGCCTTTCAAGCTCGCGGCGATCAATTTACAATATTTGACACAAAAAAACTCTCTCAGTGGCTTCCTCCATGGGAAAAAATTAATTTGGTCACATATAAACCTGATATTATTTTTGCTTCAGTAAGTGCCATTTCATATCTGCCGGTGGATCTTCTAAAAAACTCAGCATTGGTGCTATGGGGCGAATTTTTTTCACCTTGTTATTATGAAGAACAAATTGATAACCTGTCGGAACCTACAAAAGCTGTACTGAGGAAATACAGCTCTAGGAATAACATTTTGGTCTGGTCGCAACATGACGATCTCATCAACGAGAAATTTTTTGGAGGTTATGAGAGAGAGCTCGGAGTTGGTTTTATTCAATTACTTCATTGCGCAGATAAAAACCAATACATAGAACCAATTTTGCAGCCTGATACTGACTTTCTCTGGATCGGTAATACCAGTCATAGATTAGAAGCATATAACTCATTTATTTTACCTCTAAAAGAAGTTTCTCAAAATTACATTGAACACACAGAAAAGAACATGATAACGCCAGAAGACATCTATATCCAAGGTCTTTACCAGAAGTGTATAATCTCACCAAATATCCATACCGAAGCTCAGATAAAACACAACATATTAGTTAATGAGCGTGTTTTCAGCTCATCAATTATGGGTGGATTCCAAATTTGTGATAACGTTCTCGCAAAAAAGTATTTTAATGAAGATGAACTGGTAATCGCAACTTCGAAAGACGAATTTATAGATCTTTTAGATTATTATCGCAAAAACCTAACGGAACGATTTAAAATGGTCAAGAAGATGCAGGCAAATATTCTCGCAAATCATACCTACTTCAATAGAATCGATTCCATTCTTAAAGCCCTAGAAGCCCGTTGCAAATAATTATCATTCCAGTATTATGCAATTGGACCTGCTAAAATAGCAAATGCTCTTTTACTAAAAAGAGAGTGCTTTATGGGCACTCTCTATAGTTTTATTTAAAATTTTAATTACAACTTTCTCTTAACCTCAACCTGCTCGTAAGCCTCAACAATATCACCAACCTCAATGTTGTTGAAGTTCTGAATGTTCAATCCGCACTCGTATCCTCTTGCAACCTCTTTCACGTCATCTTTATAACGTTTCAGTGAAGCCAGCTCTCCGGTGTAGATCACCACACCATCTCTAACGATACGGATCTTACTGTTACGCGTGATCGTTCCGTCAAGCACCATACATCCTGCAATCGTACCCACTTTCGTGATTTTGAAGGTCTCTCTGATCTCCACATTCGCAGTAATCTTCTCTTCAAACTCAGGAGCAAGCATACCTTCCATCGCCGCTTTGATCTCATTGATCGCATCATAGATGATCGAGTACAAACGGATATCGATTTGTTCCGCTTCAGCAAGCTTACGTGCACCCGGCGAAGGACGTACCTGGAACCCGACGATGATCGCATCAGAAGCAGAAGCCAGCAATACATCAGATTCAGAGATCTGACCCACAGCCTTGCTAATCACATTGATCTGGATCTCAGGAGTCGATAGTTTCAGTAATGAATCAGACAGGGCCTCAATAGAACCATCCACGTCACCTTTGATGATCAGGTTAAGTTCCTTAAAGTTACCGATCGCCAGACGACGTCCGATCTCATCCAGGGTAATGTGTTTTTGCGTACGCAGACCCTGCTCACGCATGAGTTGCAAACGCTTATTGGCAATCTCTCTCGCTTCAACTTCACTTTCCAGTGCGTTAAACCTGTCACCGGCAGTAGGCGCACCCTGCATACCCAATACCTGTACAGGTACCGACGGGCCAGCCTTATCTACTTTCTGTCCGCGTTCGTTAAACAGCGCCTTAACACGGCCGCTATAACTTCCCGCAAGAATAGGATCACCAATTTTCAGCGTACCAGCCTGAACAAGAACAGTAGTAACGATACCACGTCCCTTATCCAGCGTCGCCTCAATTACGCTACCTGTAGCACGTTT
>DATFQH010000122.1:0-7310 GCA_035264385.1 Pedobacter sp. | reverse complement strand
ACAGAGGTTGCAAAGAAAGTTGATACACTGGGGATTAAGGAATTAACCGAGCCCCCCAAAAAAATAATTGTAAGTAGTAATGAATATTAGAGCTAACATATTATTGCGTGTTTATTTGTCTTTTGGACTGATTGTGCTGTTTGCCGTGGCAGTATTGATCAGGCTTTGCGACGTACAGTTTGTGGAGGGACATAAATGGCGTGCCATGGCCGATAGTCTCTCTACAAAGTATGTCACTGTGGAAGCTGCCAGAGGTAATATTTACTCGGTAGATGGAAGTTTACTGGCTACATCGATACCCGAGTATGAGCTGAGGATGGATATGTTTGCTGGTGGTATTAGTGACGATAAAGTATTTTTCGGAAAGGTAGATTCTCTTGCGCTTAGCTTATCTGGTTTTTTCAAAGATAAATCTTCAAAGGAATATTCAAGGTATCTGAGGTCAGCTAGACGCGACAGTGTGCGCTACCTCTTGATTAAAAGGAAAGTAGGCTATCAGGAATTGAAAACGATCAGAACTTTTCCGCTTTATAACGTTGGTAAATATACCGGAGGGTTGATTGCAGTGCAACAGAATAAAAGGATCAAGCCTTTTAAATACCTCGCCGCAAGGACAATTGGCTACAAAAATGAAAACGTGGATAACGGTGTTGGTCTTGAGGGTGCTTATGGTGAGTATATCAACGGAGAAAAGGGTAGGCGACTGGTTCAAAGAATTTCGGGTGGTGTTTGGATGCCTGTTAATGACGAGGCCGAGGTAGCTCCCAAAGAGGGTGCCGATATCATCTCTACTATCGATATCAACATGCAGGATCTTGCTCAGAGTGCGCTGGAAAAACAGCTGAAGCTTAGTGATGCTGACCACGGCACTGTAATTTTGATGGAGGTTACAACTGGAGAAGTAAGGGCTGTCGCAAATTACACCAGGGTTAAAGAGGGTGTTTATGAAGAAAAATTTAATTATGCAATAGGTGGAAGCCAGGATCCTGGTTCTACATTTAAGCTGGCCTCTTACATGGCGCTGCTGGAAGATAAAAAAGTGGATACAAATACGCTGGTCGCTACCGGCGATGGTTTTTATAGAATTCCGGGGCATACAATTAAAGATTCTCATGGCGGTATTGGTACCGTGACTGTAAAAAAAGCATTTGAAGAATCTGCCAATACAGCAGTTGCGAAACTGGTGAATATGCATTATCAGAATGATCCTTCGGAATTTACGGATCATCTTTATAGAGTTCATATGAATGAGAAGCTGGGTTTGCAGATTCCGGGAGAGACGAGGCCGGTGATAAAAAACCCTGAATTCAAGAGCTGGAATAAGAATATGACGCTGCCACAAATGGCCTATGGATATGAGATGCAAATTACTCCATTACAGATGCTGACGTTCTATAATGCAATAGCAAATGATGGCAGGTACATTGCGCCAATTTTTGTTAAGGAAATCAGAAGGCTCGGTAATCCTGTTGAACAGTTTAAGGCAAGAGTGATCAGCGATCAGGTTTGTTCACCTGAGACCGTCAAAAAGCTGCAGGAAATGCTGGAAGGTGTTGTTACCGAAGGAACGGGTAAATTAATGGGTTCTCCTTTTTACCGGGTTGCTGGAAAAACAGGAACTGCTCAGGTTGCTGACGGCAACAAGGGTTACAAGGCTAAAAAGAGTTATCAGGCTTCATTTTGTGGATATTTTCCCGCAGATAGACCAAAATATTCAATAATGGTTGCGATAAATGGACCTAAAAATGGTTATTATGGCGCAACAGTTGCCGGCCCGGTTTTTAAAGAAATCGCCGACAGAATTTATGCGAGTGATACACAGATGTACAATAACATTCCTGAGCATCTTGTGGGAAATACAAATAATCCGGAAGCTAAAGCTGGTCAAAGTAAAGCGATAAAAAAGGTATACAGTGCTTTTGGCATTAAGGCGCTTTACGCGTCAAAGTCTGAATATGTCAATTCTGTAGATACGAGCAATGGTGTTGAATATACAGAGTTCAGTTCAGCGAAGGGAGTGATGCCTAATGTTAAAGGAATGGGATTAAGAGATGCCTTATTCCTACTGGGAAATGCGGGTCTGAAAACCAGAGTAAAGGGAAGTGGTAAAGTTATCGGGCAGTCTATACTGGCCGGAAGCAGAATTGGAAAGGGATTATTAGTGCAAATACAATTACAATAAGATGCAGCTGCAGGATATATTATATGGAGTATCGATAATTGACCTGGTTGGAACAACCAACAGAGAGATTGATGTGCTGATTTTTGATTCCAGGCAGGCAAAGGAAGGTGCCGTTTTTTTTGCGATAAGAGGGACCTTATCTGATGGGCATAATTATATTGAATCTACTGTTAAACAGGGTGTCAAGGTTGTAATCTGTGAAAAGTTGCCTTCCAATACTGAGGCGCTGGTTACTTATCTTGTTGTTGAAGACAGTTCTGCTGCTCTTGCGATCATGTCTGCTAATTATTATGGCAATCCATCTGCTAAGCTGCAATTGATAGGGATTACCGGTACTAATGGTAAAACAACCATAGCAACGTTGTTATTTAAGCTTTTTAAAACATTAGGTTATAAGGTAGGGCTGATCTCTACTGTTCAGAACCACATCGATGATGAAGTAATTTCTGCGACGCACACTACGCCTAACCCCTTAGCTTTAAATAGTTTATTGAATGATATGGTTGTGGCGGGATGCGGTTATTGCTTCATGGAAGTGAGCTCGCATGCGATCGTTCAGAATCGAATCAAAGGCTTGGTCTTTTCTGGAGGTGTATTTTCTAATATCACACACGATCATCTTGATTTTCATGTGACTTTTGATAACTATATAAAAGCAAAGAAGCTGTTCTTCGATACATTGCCAAAATCGTCGTTTGCATTAACTAATCTTGATGATAAGAATGGTATGGTGATGCTGCAGAATACCAGCGCATCAAAAAAGACATATGCTTTAAAACAACTTGCAGATTTCAATGCTAAGATTATTGAAAACAGTTTCAATGGACTGCACATGGAAATGGAGGGATCAGATGTCTTTTTTAGGCTGGTGGGCTCGTTTAATGCTTATAATCTACTTGCTGTTTATAGCACTGCTTTGCTTTTAGAGCAGGATCAGTTTAACGTACTGACTGCATTAAGTAATCTTACGGGTGCTGAAGGAAGATTTGAATATATCGTATATCCCCAGAATGTTATTGGTATAATCGACTATGCCCATACGCCCGATGCAATTCAAAATGTGCTGCATACAATTCAGGATATCAGAAGGGGCAATGAACAGGTAATTACGATAATTGGATGCGGAGGAGACAGAGATAAAATGAAGCGGCCTATTATGGCTCAGGTTGCGTGCGATTGGAGCGACAAGGTGATCCTGACTTCTGATAACCCGAGGACTGAAGATCCGGCTGCCATTATCAACGATATGGAACGCGGTGTGTCGCCAACCAACAAACGCAAAACTTTAACAATTCCTGACAGAAAAGAGGCGATAAAAACGGCTTGCCATTTGGCCAGACCTGGAGACATTATTCTTTTGGCTGGAAAAGGACATGAAAAATACCAGGAGATCAATGGTGTTAAACATCATTTTGATGATAAAGAAATACTAACCGAACAATTTAACCTGATTAGCTAATGTTATATTATCTTTTTGAATACCTAAATCAGCATTATGATTTTCCCGGGTTAAGGTTGTTTCAGTACATTACCTTCAGGACATCTTTGGCAGTAATCATCTCTTTGATTGTCACCACGGTTTATGGCAGGAGGATTATCAATTATCTGCAAAAGATGCAGGTTGGTGAAACGGTGAGGAACCTCGGTCTGGAAGGACAGATGCAAAAGCAGGGTACTCCTACGATGGGTGGTATTATGATTCTGCTGGGGATTTTAATTCCTACGCTGTTGCTCGCTAATCTTACAAATATTTACGTCATTTTGATGATCGTTACCACCATATGGATGGGGGTAATCGGTTTCGTTGATGACTATATAAAGGTTTTCAGAAAGAATAAAGAAGGGCTGGCTGGCAGATTTAAAATAGTTGGACAGGTAGGTCTTGCGCTGATCATTGGCTGGACGATGTACTTTAATCCGAATATTGTGGTTCGGCAAACTGTTGATGAGGGCGCAATTTCATCGCCGACTGCGCCAATGGTAATGAGAAAGAAAGGCGAGAACTCCTACTATTATACTCAGGATGTAAAATCGACTGTGACGAATGTTCCTTTTTATAAAAATAATGAATTTGACTATGCGAAGGTTCTGAAGTTTCTGGGGCCTGGTTATGAGAAGTATGCGGTTCTTGTATTTTTACTGATCGTCATTATCATTGTCACATCTGTATCTAACGGAGCTAATATTACTGATGGTATCGACGGGCTCGCCACGGGCACTTCTGCTATCATAGGGGTTACTCTGGGCCTGCTAGCTTATGTTTCGGGTAATACAAATATTGCCGAGTATCTAAATATCATGTACATCCCAAATTCGGGGGAGCTTATGATTTTTGCCGGGGCCTTTGTGGGTGCATGCGTGGGCTTTCTATGGTATAATTCCTATCCGGCACAGGTATTTATGGGCGATACAGGCAGTCTTGCGATTGGAGGAATCATCGCTGCCTTTGCAATTATGATCAGGAAGGAACTGCTGATTCCTATTCTTTGCGGGATATTTCTTGTTGAGAATTTGTCGGTAATTATCCAGGTCAGCTACTTTAAATATACCAGAAAGCGATTTGGGGAGGGCAGAAGAGTATTTCTGATGTCACCTCTGCATCACCACTATCAGAAGAAAGGATATCATGAAGCTAAAATTGTTACCCGGTTTTGGATCATTGGAATATTATTGGCGATCATCACCATTATCACTTTGAAACTGAGATGATGGCGAAGGGCAAAATAGTGGTATTGGGTGCCGGTGAAAGCGGAGTGGGGGCAGCAATGCTGGCTCAGAAGCATGGATTTGATGTTTTTGTGTCTGATTTTGGAGCTATTCCAGGTCAGTATATAGATAAGCTAAATGCATTGGAAATTGAATTTGAGCACAATCAGCATAGCCAGGAGAAGATTCTTGATGCCTTGGAGGTTATTAAAAGCCCGGGTATTCCTGATACGGCACCAATTATTAAAGCATTAAAGGAACAAGGGATACCGGTAATTTCAGAAATAGAATTTGCCAAAAGATATACCAATGCGAAAATGGTATGTATTACCGGATCGAATGGTAAAACTACTACAAGTATGCTTACTTACCATATTTTGAAAAACGCTGGTTTGAATGTTGGACTGGCAGGAAATGTAGGAAATAGCTTCGCTGCAATGGTAGCGACATCAAATTTTGATTGGTATGTGCTCGAGTTATCGAGTTTTATGCTGGATGATATGCACAGCTTTAAGGCTGATGTTGCTGTTCTGCTGAATATCACTGCAGATCATCTGGACAGGTACGAATACAAAATTGAAAACTATGCCGCATCAAAAATGCGGATCGTTAGAAACCAGACTCCTGAGGATGCTTTTATCTTCTGTGCGGATGATGAAGAAACATTGAAGGCTTTAGACAGCCATAACATACAATCAAAGATGTATCCATTCTCAATCCGGAGACAGATTGATAACGGAGCATACCTTGAAGGCGATAACATACACATTAATATAAACCTAAACGATCAATTGACCATGTCCATTACAGAGTTAGCCCTTCAGGGCAAGCATAACATATACAACTCTATGGCTTCGGGCATAGTGGCAAAAGTGTTAGACATTCGCAATACTTCCATTCGTGAAAGTATGGGCAATTTTAAGAACATCGAACACCGGCTGGAACATGTTGCGAAAATCTCAGGCGTAGATTATATCAATGATTCTAAAGCTACCAATGTAAATTCGACCTGGTATGCGCTGGAGAGTGTTGGGGCTGAAGTGATCCTTATTATGGGGGGAGTTGACAAGGGGAATGATTATGGTATGCTGAAAGATATGGTTCATCAGAAGGTGAAAGCGATCGTATGTCTTGGTAAAGATAATAAGCGTATCCATGAGGCCTTTGAAGATGATGTAGAAATCATAGTAAATACGTTTTCTGCACATGAGGCTGTTCAGGTTGCTTATCACCTGGCGAAAAAAGGTGACACAGTATTGCTTTCTCCGGCTTGTGCAAGTTTTGATCTCTTTAAGAATTATGAAGACAGAGGTAATCAGTTTAAAACAGCTGTAAAAGAATTATAGAATATGATTGCAATAAATACACTTCTGGATAAGACAAAAGGCGATCGCTGGATTTGGCTGATTATTATTTTACTGTCGCTTATCTCTATTATGGTAGTGTACAGTTCAACAAGTACACTGGCATTTAAAAGAGGCGTTGGCGTTGAGAAATTATTGCTCACCAAACATGTGATTTTTGTATTGATTGGTATAGCTATGATTTATGTCGCTCACCTGTTAGACTACCGTTATTATGCGGGAATATCGAAGGTTTTGATGATTATCACAATTCCGCTGCTGGCGTATACGCTTATTTTCGGTGCAAGTGTTAATGAAGCTTCAAGGTGGGTAAAAATACCGGTGATTCAGCTGACTTTTCAGACTTCCGATTTGGCGAAGCTAGCATTGATTACTTTCCTGGCGCGGATGCTGACTAAAAAACAGGAGAATATAAAGAATGTAAGAGAAGCATTTGTACCGATTATGGGATCTGTTTGCGTTGTATTTGTGCTGATTGCATGGGCAAACATGTCGACAGCATTGATGTTGTTTGGAGTAAGCATTCTGCTGCTGATCATCGGAAGGATAAGTATAAAACAGATTCTACTGGTTTGTGCGGGCGGATTTGTTTTGCTGCTTTTTGTTGCTTTCTTAGGTCCCAGGAGAGAAGTTTATAAATCGAGGATAAATACATATCTGCATCCTGAACTGCAGAATTCTGATAAGACCTTCCAGTCTGACCATTCAAAAATTGCGCTTGCATCAGGTGGTCTTTTTGGGAAAGGGCCTGGAAACAGTATTGAGAAGAACTTTCTTCCCCACCCTTATTCGGATTTTGTATTCGCCATGATCATTGAAGAGTATGGTACAATTGGTGGCTTTATAGTAGTCATGCTGTACCTGATTTTGCTCTATAGGTGCATTAAAATTGTAACAAAGGCACCCAAGGCCTTCGGGGCATTATTGGCGGCCGGACTGGGATTTAGCTTGTCGATACAGGCTTTTGCAAACATGGCTGTAGCTGTGGGTCTGGGCCCGGTAACGGGAGTTCCGCTGCCTTTGGTAAGTATGGGCGGGACGTCTTTGTTGTTTACAAG
>DATFQH010000121.1:0-11273 GCA_035264385.1 Pedobacter sp. | reverse complement strand
GGACTGCATTTCCTGTCGCTGAAGAAGCTCCAGGAACGCTATGTCCTCTCCCTGACACTAAATTTGATGGGAGCAAAAAGGGGAAAGAGCAGAAACCTTAAACGCCTTCAATAAGCACCCAGAAGCCCCAAACAGGAATGTGATTTTCAGACTGCATCTTTTTAGGCTCCCTGAAGGGGGAGCAAAAAAGCGCTAATGTCTGAAAATCACATTCCTGTTTGGGGCTCTTTTTATCAACTATTTTTTCCCTAGCATCACGGTCTTACCTGTTTTTACAGACTCCCGTGCGGCCTCAAGAATACGGACCACAATAACGTTATTTTCCAGCGAATACAATCCATTTTCTTCTACTTTGATCTTCCCGCTCACCACATCGGCCAGGTAAGCAAAAGGATCTTCATAAACAGGAATCTCCTTTGAAGTCACAACACGGCTGTGTTCTTTTTTATCATTTTTTGCCCTCAAACGCATGTTGGTAGGGTCAAGCGCAACAACATATCCCGTTTCGCCATAGATCTCCATATCCTTGCGGTTAAACGGCCAATTCCAGGATGCCTGGATCACACACTGAGCAGTAGGATAATTTACAATGATTGTTGCATCATCGTCTACCTTAGGATAGATGCCCGGTTTATACTGTCTGGCAACCGCCGTTACAGAAAGCGGCTGCTGCCCATGCATCAGATAGGTCATTAGATTAGCTCCGTAGCAACCAAAATCCATCAAGGCACCGCCACCATTTAATACCGGATCTGTCAGAAAATCAAAGAATTCTTTACCCACACCGATTTCCCTGGGTCCCTGGTGACCATCATGGATCACCACCTTCCTTACCGTTCCGACATAATTGCTATCGTTCACCAGTTGAAAAGCCTTTGCATTACTGGCATACCACGAAGTTTCAAAATTGGTAAGCAAATGAATCTTATACTGTTTGGCCAATGCTTCCATTCTTTTAGCCTGGGCAAGAGTAGTAGCCAGAGGCTTCTCTACCATTACATGAATACCTCTGGGCGCACAAGCCTCTACCACCATAGCATGATCATAAACAGACCCGAAAGCCACAACGGCCTCAGGTTTCACTTCGTCAAGCATTTTATTAAGATCTGTATAAAACAGTTTGCTGTCCAGACCATAATTTTTAATGCGCTCCCCTGCCAGTTTCTTATCCGGCTCATAAACACCTGTCAACACTACATCAGCTTTATCCTTTCTACCCAATATCCAGGGAACATGACCATGGCTTGTACCTGCCACGGCTATCCGTAAAGGGCCTTTTCCTGTAGTCTGAGCTGGGCTCTGTAACGCTGAAATGGTCAGCAGGCAAACCATCAATAGCTTAAAGATCTGATGTAATTTCATAACAGTGAATAACTAATACAGTTGTTTTTATTTGGTGTTATAAGATTAAATAAAAAAATCTTAATGTATATCCCCACTTCCGCATTCACGCAGAGAAGTTACAATGGACAGAATTAGTCCGCGTACTTTTGCTGAAGCTTCTTACTCAGTTTACTCAGCACAAGTTTTCTCGATTCGGCAACCCTTTCCTTCAGTTCGCGATCGGGCAGCACATCAAACCCCTCCAGCGAAACCCATTGTCTCCGGGCAAAATGAGGAGCCTGTTTAATTCCCGGTCTCGCCACAAGCTCATCAAAGTTTTCGGGGTCACATTTCAACGCCATATGATGATCCTCAAGTGAAACCAACATAAAGATCTTCTCTTCTATCATAAAACACAAGTGTTCCCATTTCATTCCTTCGGTGGCACCCTTCAGGCTCAAACAGTATGCTCTAAAATTCTCGATGTCCATAAACAGATAATTTATCAACTAAAGTTAAAAGTAATTCATCAACCATAACTCACATTTTTTAAGTTTGTACCGATGAACAAGATCACCCACACAGCCGATGGCTCCAACACGCTCTACAATGAAAACATTGGCGAACACTACCATTCCAAACACGGCGCCCTGCAGGAAAGCAAACATGTTTTCATTGCGGCAGGTCTGGAGCATGCCGTCAGTCTGTTTCCCAAACAGGAGATCAGCATACTTGAAGTCGGTTTTGGAACCGGGCTAAACTTTCTGCTCAGTGCAGCATACTGTTCCTGGCACCAGGTCAGGCTAAAATATACCTCACTGGAAGCTTTTCCGTTAAGACACGAAGAACTGGAATCTACAGGCTACAATAATTATGTACCTGCCGAAATCTGGAGTGGCATGATCGACAACTACGGTAAGGCCATGCAACAGGACGTCAACATCCTTCCCGATCAGCAATTGAGAATTGTACATACCTATTTGCACAGATACCATACCGAACAACAGTTTGATGTACTGTATTATGATGCCTTTTCAGTTCAGCATCAACCAGAGATGTGGACAGAAGAAATCATCGCTCATGCCTGCGAATCCATCAAACCCGGAGGCATATTTGTCACCTACGCGATCACCGGAAATCTTAAACGGGCGCTCAAAAACATAGGATTCAGCATTGAGAAGCTACCAGGCGCACCCGGAAAGAGAGAAATGTTAAGGGCTATAAAACTAGTCAGCTGATCTTTACAAAAGCAGGACAGAATGGCTAAACATCTTCGTGCGTTATTTTGTTAATCTCCGGTAATACTTAAATACTCATGAACAAAAGACAACTGGGCAACTCGAACCTGCAGGTATATCCTGTAGCCTTTGGCGGCAATGTATTTGGCTGGACAGCCGATGAAGCAACCTCCTTTGAAATATTAGACGGTTTTACCGATGCAGACTTCAATCTGATCGATACAGCTGATGCCTACTCTACATGGGTACCCGGCAACAAGGGCGGTGAATCAGAAACCATCATTGGCACCTGGATGCAGCAAAAGAAGAACCGCAGCCAGGTGATCATTGCCACTAAAGTGGGTTCTCCAATGGGTGCTGATAAAAAAGGCCTCTCCAAGAAATATATCCTGCAGGCAGCAGAAGATTCTCTTAAAAGACTAAAAACAGACTATATAGACCTCTATCAGTCGCACTATGACGATCCGGACACTCCCATATTGGAAACACTGGAAGCCTACGACCAGTTGATCAGGGAAGGGAAAGTGCGTTACATTGGTGCATCGAATATGTCTGCAGAAAGGCTACAGGAATCTTTGGATCTGGCAGATCAGCACAACCTTCCCCGATACCAGACCTTGCAGCCAGAATATAACCTATACAGTCGTGAAGGTTATGAAAAAGACTTTGAGCAAATCGTACTCGACAATCAGCTCGGTGTGGTCAGCTACTATTCATTAGCCAGCGGTTTTCTGAGCGGGAAATACAGAACTGAAGCCGACCTGGGCAAAAGCCAGCGTGGCGGTGGCGTAAAAAATTACCTGAACGAGCGGGGATTCAGAATCCTGAAAGCACTTGATAATGTTTCCGAACAATACAGTGCAAATCAGGCCAGTGTAGCCCTTGCCTGGCTCATCGCCCGTCCTTCTGTTACTGCGCCCATTGCCAGTGTAACCAGCTTAAGCCAGCTTAGTGATTTAACCAGAGCCGCCGAACTGACACTAAATACAGAAGATATTGCTATCTTAGATGATGCCAGCGCATGGAAATAATCCCTGCGCAACCTATTCTATGAACCAAACCCCTTTCTATACCAGGCTCGCTATGGTGCTGTTTTCTATCATATGCCTGGGATACCTGGCCATTTTAGGCCAGACCCTGCTCGCACCATTACTTACCTCCTTCCTGCTGGCACTATTGCTGCTCCCTCTGGCCAATTACCTAGAAAGAAAGTTCCGCCTAAAAAGAAGCGCCGCATCAATCATCTCGGTGGTCCTGATGATCGCCCTGATTTCCGGCATTATGTATTTCCTTGCCAATCAGCTTACCGACCTTTGGCAGGACTGGCCTTTATTGCGTAAACAGGCAGAGACTTCCTTCCACGACGTACAAAGCTGGATTTCCAGTACCTTTCATATCAATACAAAAAAGCAAATAGATTATCTAAAAAACAGCGCCACAAGTGCCCTCGCAACAAGCGCTACGGTACTTGGTGCCACATTGCTTACACTTTCGTCCACCCTGCTGTTTCTGTCGTTCCTGCTGCTGTTTACCTTTTTTATTCTCAATTACAGAAAGATACTTTTCCAGTTTCTGACCTCAGTATTTGAAGAACAACACACCCAAAAGGTCAGCGAGATCGTAAGACATATTCAATACATCATCAAGCGCTACATCACCGGGCTGTTCATACAAATGATCATCGTAACGGCGCTGATGATCTTTGTACTCTGGATACTGAATGTAAAGTACGCGGTCCTACTTGGTCTCATAGCAGGAATCTTCAACATCATTCCATACATAGGAATTTTCACCGCATTGCTGATCAGCATCCTGATTACTTTTGCAACAGCAGGCGCCGCAAAGATGTTGCTGGTTATTGTCGCCTTCGTAGCGATTCATACCATAGACGGTAATGTCCTGATGCCCCTGATTGTAGGATCTAAAGTAAAGATCAATGCACTCTTTGCGTTTATAGGCATCATAATAGGTGAAATGATCTGGGGCATTTCGGGTATGTTCCTTTGTATCCCTTATCTTGCCATGCTCAAGATCATCTTCGACCGTGTTGATCCGCTGAAACCCTGGGGTATATTGCTCGGTGGAGAAGAAAAGCCACACAAAAAGCGCAAGATCTACCGCATCACAAAAAAGATCAAACTCGAAGAGCAGGAATAATGGCAGATAAAAGATCCCCGCACATACTCAACACCTCTGCCAACCTCCTGGGGCTTTGCTTTGTTGTACTCACCTCGATCAAGGTATCAAAAATGGGTGATGTGAGTATCATTGATGAAACCACCGCAGTAGCCATTTTGCTCTTCATGACCAGCTGTATCTTTTCCTTTCTTGCCATGCGAAAAGAAGCAGATTCTGCCAATAACCGTTTAGAAAAACTAGCAGATGTATTATTTTTGTCCGGACTGATTGTACTTTTTTTAACCACAATGATCGTTACCTTTAACATTATCAAATAAAATAAAATGCCCAACAACATACCTCCAGATACCGCGTCCGACCCATCAGCAGCTTTCCAAAGATTACTCACCGTTCTGGATACCCTGCGCACAGAATGCCCCTGGGACAAAAAACAGACCATGGAAACACTTCGACATCTGACAATTGAAGAAACCTATGAGCTGTCTGACGCCATACTGGAAGGCGACCTTCATGAGGTGAAGAAAGAGCTGGGCGATGTGATGATGCACCTGGTATTTTATGCACGCATCGCTTCTGAGACCAACGATTTTACCATTGTAGACGTATTGAACGGCGTATGTGATAAGCTGATCAACCGCCACCCGCACATTTATGGCGACGTAGAGGTGCAGGATGAGCACGATGTAAAGCGCAACTGGGAAAAGCTGAAGCTGAAAGAAGGAAATAAATCTGTACTTGCAGGTGTACCCGCCGGGCTGCCCTCACTGGTCAAAGCCAGCCGTATTCAGGAAAAGGCACGTGGTGTAGGCTTCGACTGGGACAATAAAGAGCAGGTCTGGGAGAAAGTAGAAGAAGAACTGCAGGAATTTAAGGAAGAATACAACCAGGCAGAAAACCAGGAGATAGACCTTGAAAAGGCCGAAGGAGAATTTGGGGATCTGTTATTTTCACTGATTAACTATGCGCGTTTCATCAACATCAATCCTGAAAACGCGCTGGAAAAGACCAATAAGAAGTTCATCAAAAGATTTCAGTACCTGGAAGGCAAGGCTAAAGAAAACGGTAAGGCACTACAGGATATGACACTGGCTGAAATGGATATCTACTGGAACGAAGCCAAGAAATTATAGCCCTTATCCGTGTTTCTTTTTCATCGTCATTTTAGCCTTCTGGCCAATCCCATAATTGTAATTCTTTGAATTACTTTCCTTCTTATCGTGAAATGCTCCACCACCTGCGGGGGCATTCGTATCATCTTCCCTTACAGTTTTGACCTTCGCAGGCTTCACCGTTTTTTCGATAACCAAACCTTCAGGCAGGTCCATCACCGGAATCTTAAAACCTATAGACTGTTCTATCTTACGCAAATCGGCCAGTTCCATATCAGTAGCAAATGTGATCACAACGACTGCTTCATCACCAGACTTTACCACACGGTTCAGGAAAAGATCCTTTGATTCCGGAAGCTCAAAATGAAATATAAACGGAATCTCCGAGAGGTCCACCGGCGACGCCGAAGCAACAAGCCCTTCATTGGCAACAATCAATATCCGGGCCTCAGGTGTGTCTTTAAAATCCTCAATCCGGTCAAAACCCTCTTCATCAAAAAACAATGGATTCAATACAGAAACCTCACCCTGTTTATACGCTACAAGGCTCTTACCGAGCTTCTGTGCGGTCAGCCTGCTGTTAACAAATACAACCACCTTATCAAACACCTCATCATCCCGCAGCAAATTATCCAGTAAACTGATCTTGCTTTTGAAGTTAGGCACCTGATACAGCAGCAATTCGTGTGTAACCGCCTTGCTTTCGCCAAGTTCTTCGACTTCCAGTGTGACCGGAAAATTCAGGAACTGGTCGGTCATATGGTTAAGTTTATCGTGCACCACTGTTGTAAAGATCAGGTGTTGTACCTTGCCTGCACTTCTGGCCAGTTCACAAACCGGCAGTTGCATTCCCTGCTTCACAATCACTTCTGCATCGTCGACAATAAGCATCTGCAACCTGTTGAGATTCAGGCCAAGCTTTAAGTAAACCGCACGGGCCCTGGTAGGTGTAGCCACCACAATATCCACTCCTTCCAGCAGTTCAAGGACAGTCTCTTCCATGCCTCCTGTACCGTATAAGCCCATAATCCGCAGGTTTCTGTTACCACTCAGCATCTTAAATTCGGCAATCACTTCCTCCACGCGCTCCTGATCGGGCACCAGGATCAGTACCTTTGGCGCTTCGTCCGTACTATATTTAAGCTTCATCAATACACCCAGCACATAAGTTGTGGTCTTACCGCTGCCTTCCGGACCCACAGCAACAATATCCTGTCCGCCAATAATCCTTGACATTGTTTTCGCCTGGATCTCTTTTGCAGAGATGTATCCGGCATCCGTCATGGCCGATATTAATGATTTGCTGAGCTTAAGTTTATCTAATGACACAATGATATGGTATTGATTTTTGCAAAAATAAGCAAATTAACCGGGTGTATGGCTAATTCGCATCTTTCTTTACAAGACCGGGCCGTATTATTAACAGAATGATAACCTCGGCCCGGCAACAATTTATACAAATGATTGCTTAGTTTAGGCCCATTAATCCGTTGGATACCGATCTTAAACTAAATGGAAAACAGAAGAGATTTTATCAAAAAGGCATCTTTGCTGACAGGTGCATTAGGGCTTGCGGGAGTGCTGCCTCCCGCTATACAGCGGGCGCTTGCCATCAACCCTGCAGCAGGCACCACTTATCTTGATGCCGAGCACGTTGTTTTCCTGATGCAGGAAAACAGGTCATTTGATCACGCATTTGGCACCTTGAAAGGCGTACGCGGCTTCAACAATCCTAGGGCCATTACATTAGCAGACAATTACCCCGTATGGCTTCAGCGCAATAAAAAAGGCGAAACTTACGCTCCGTTTCGCTTAAACATAAAAGACACCAGGGCCACATGGATGAGCGCCCTGCCCCATTCCTGGGAAAATCAGGTTGCAGCACGTAACGACGGTAAAAACGATGGATGGCTGGATGCCAAAAGATCAGGTAATAAAGAATATGCAGACATGCCCCTGACTATGGGCTATTACAACCGTGAGGATATCCCATTTTACTACGCGCTTGCAGATGCCTTTACCGTCTGCGATCATAACTTTTGTTCCTCACTGACAGGCACAAGCCCCAACCGCTGCTTTTTCTGGACAGGAAAAATCAGGGAGCAGCAAAATGCAGCATCTAAACCACATCTATCCAACGGTGACATAGATGGCTCAGAGCGTCTTTCCTGGAGCACCTTTCCCGAACGCCTGTCCGAAAATGGCATCGACTGGAGAATCTATCAGAATGAACTGAGCGTAGGTGTAGATCTTAAAGGAGAAGAAGAAGACTGGCTGGCAAACTTTACCGACAACGACATGGAATTCTTTAGTCAGTACCATGTGAAACGGCACCCTGAACACCTGGTATATTTGAAGAAATTAAAAACCGAAATAGCACAAAAACTGAAGGAAAATCCCGATGCGAAACTGCAAAACGAACTCAATAAGGTCACTGCAGATATCGATTTCCTGGAGAAAAACCCATTGGAGTCATTAACGCCTGCGCAGCAGGATTTGCACAAAAGAGCATTTATAACCAACCGCAATGATCCCGACTACCATTCACTGGAAACCGTCACCTACAACGACAATGGCACTGAAAGAACAGTACAGATACCCAAAGGCGATGTCCTGCACCAGTTCAGGACAGACGTAGACAACGGGAAATTACCTGCAGTATCCTGGCTTGTAGCACCTTCCAATTTCTCAGACCACCCTGGTTCTCCATGGTATGGCGCATGGTATTTATCCGAAACCATAGATATTCTTACGAAAAATCCGGAAGTATGGAAAAAAACCATTTTTGTTCTCACTTACGACGAAAATGACGGATACTTTGATCACATGACCCCATTTGGGGCACCAAACCCTCAGGATCCGGCTACGGGAATCGTTTCAAAATCATTAGACATCAGTTCCGAATTTGCAGCAAAAACACACAGTGAAAGAGAAAGTCCCGTTGGTCTGGGATTCAGGGTTCCAATGGTGATTGTATCGCCCTGGAGCCGTGGCGGCTATGTGAACTCACAAGTTTTTGCCCATACCTCATCCATTCGTTTTCTGGAGACATTTCTCAACCATAAGCATGGTAAGAAGATCAGAGAAGACAACATTTCGTCCTGGAGAAGAAGCCTTTGCGGCGACCTGACCTCGGCATTCAGACCATACAACGGTGAAAAAATAGCCTTACCGGCAGGTATAGAAAGAAAACCTTTTCTGAAAAGCATCCATAAGGCGAAGTTCGCTAAACTACCCGACGGTTTTAAAGCCCTGGACCAGGCAGCGATTGCCAGAATCAGCAACGATCCCATCAACAGCAACGAACTGCCAAAACAGGAAAAAGGCATCAAACCCGCCAATGCGATCCCCTATGAAATTTATACAGAAGCTGCGCTAACGCAATCGCACGAAGCCGTTAACATTTCCTTCAAAGCAGGCAACAATTTCTTCGGAAAAAACACCCCGGCTGCCGGCTTCAACGTATATGCCAACGGCAGAAACTGGTCATTCACCGCTGACGCAGGCGACACCATTGATTACCAATGGCCGCTCACAGATTTTAAAGACCAACAATACGACCTTAAAATATATAGTGTAAACGGATTCTACAGACAATATAAAGGCAACGCTAATGATCCTGAAATAAACATCTCGTTGATCTATCAGCAGGAAAAGGACACAGGAAAACCAAGTGGAAATGTAAGTATCCGGATAAAACGCAAAGCTCCGGGAAAAGTGGTCAAATTGCAGATAACAGATCAAGCCTACGCGACCGGAAAAAAAGCCATTACCTTAGGCGAAAACCAGGAAGCACTGGAAATAGCTTTTGACCTTCAAAAGTCTCATAGCTGGTATGACTTCAAAGTTTCGGCAGAACATTATCCTCTGTTTACCAGGCATTTTGCCGGCCACGCAGAACAGCTCAAAGAAAGTTTCACAGACCCGCTTATGGGCAGCCTCTAAGCAAGGCCTTAAAGTCATGGTAACGTAATAGGTTCATTTAAAGCAGGTTCATTTGCGCAGAAGTTTTATCTTTGTATAAGATTTAAATTAAACACTTAAACAAATACTATTATTCAGAGATAATAAACCTACTAAATTAACGTACTATTCATAGCTAACGCTTAACCAAATACTATGAGAAAATACATTTTAGGAGCCGCAGGATTAACTTTAATTTCATTTGCCCTCATCTTTATCAGCTGGACACCCAATTCTTTGGGTTGGATCCACAGCACAAAAAACACTGCACAAGCAAAGGCTATTTTATCAGGTGATACGCTTTACAACGCTTACTTGAAGCGCCTTTACGACAGCGCACATCTTGCGCAAAGCGGATTGAACATGTCCGTATTTGAAAAAGCAGTAACCGGATTTTACAACCTTAAAAATTCCGGCAAGATCAACAGCGATAAATCTGTGCTTACGATTGCCGACATGGATCTAAATAGTACCCAAAAGCGGCTGTGGATCGTAGATTTGAACAAAGGGCAATTGCTGCTAAACACCTGGGTCGCTCACGGTCAGCGTAGCGGGGCCGATAAAGCTGTAAAATTCTCAAATACCAACGATTCCTTTCAGAGCAGCATAGGTTTTTATGTAACGGGTGAAACCTACAATGGTCAGCACGGGCGCTCTTTAAGGCTGGATGGGATGGACGACGGCTTCAATTCCAACGCACGTAAACGCGCTATCGTAGTACACGGGGCAAATTATGTAAGTCAGGGAACCATTAACGCGCTCGGGCGCTTAGGCCGAAGCCAGGGATGCCCGGCAGTAGCACCCGAACTGGCAAATGAAGTGATCAACACCATCGCCGGTAAAACAGTGCTATTTATCAATTCCAGTACACCCGATTATACCTCTAAGTACCTGGATGAGCACCAGGCGGCAATGCTGGCCAGTTCTGGTGAAGAACAACAGGCAGTTCAGCAAGCCGGAGAAAATATAGATTCCCTGGACATCTAAATCTTCTGCAGATAAGAATATAATACAACATCCTGCCCGTAAATATCTTTCCTGAACTGAAGCGCACCTAAATCATCTGCCCAGCACGTAAAATAGGTGAGATTAACGGCTACTTTTTCTGGCAGCGCAATGTCCCTCGCCGTTTGATTCTCGGTTTCGGCCATCTCCTTCTTGATCAGTTCAAGTTTTGCGCCCTCGCCAAACAGTGCCTTGGCCAGCTCAAGCGGCTCCTCAACACGTACACATCCATGACTTACAGCACGCATTGGCTGTTTAAAAGCAGCCTTAGCAGGCGTATCGTGAAGGTATACCGAACTTTCATTTGCAAACATAAACTTGATCTTTCCCAATGAATTGTCTTCACCCGGGCGCTGCTTGAACGTATACACCTTACCCACATCACCAGCATTCCAGTCTATGGTTTCAGGATCTTCTATTAGCTTTCCATTTTTATAAACATCAATATTGTTGTTGGACAGGTAATACCTGTCGGCAGCCGCATATTTACTGATCT
>DATFQH010000120.1:0-12098 GCA_035264385.1 Pedobacter sp. | reverse complement strand
AAAGAAGATTGAGAAATGAGGCGCGCGAGCAGGAAAACAGGAACAAGGAAGCATTAGAACAAAAACGCACCAATGAGACAACTAATTAAACCGCTGATATTTATCTGGTTATGCGTGGTGCTTGCAGCCTGCAGCAATACCCGTTATCTAAAGCCCGGCCAGAATCTGTATACGGGAGCTGATATAAAGATCAATCCGGATTCAGCGGCAAGAATTGACGACCAGAAAGCTGTTAAAAGCGCACTGGAAGGTAAAACGAGGCCGAGACCGAATAAATCCATTTTGGGATTGAAGTTTAAGCTCTGGATCTACAATATAGCTGGAGAGCCAAAAAAACCAAAGGGCCTAAAACATTGGCTGCGGACCAAGGTTGGGGAACCTCCAGTATTGCTAAGCGATGTGAAATTGAAATATAATAATGATGTGCTGACCAGTTATCTGATTAGTCAGGGTTATCTTCAATCATCGGTTACCGGTGATACGGTAGTAAAAAACCGAAGGGCAAGAGCAATTTATACGGCATTGACGGGACCAAGGTACAAGATAAACAGCGTTACCTTTCCAAAGGACAGCGGTAATTTAGCTAATATCATCAACCAGCATAAGAGCAGCACGTTGCTGAAGGCCGGAGATTTTTATGACCTTGAAACCTATAAGAATGAGCGGATCAGGATCGACAATGACCTGAAGGAAAACGGTTATTTTTATTTCAGTCCTGATTATCTGATCCTGCAGGTAGACAGTACCATCGGCAAAAGCCTGGTAGACGTTACCATAAAGGTGAAAGATATAGCGCCGGATGCGGGTCTGAAACCATACACCATTAATGAGATCAACATTTACCCTACTTACAGTTTGCGCCGGGACTCTGCGCTGAGAAGTCTGCAACCGGTGAAATTTAATGATTTTAACATTTATGACAACCGCAACACCTACAAGCCGTGGGTGTTTAACCGGCTTGTATTCTTTAAAAAGAATGAACTTTATAATCGGAAGGATCACAACCAGTCTTTGAACCGAATGGTTAATATCGGTGTTTTTCAGGGTGTTAAGGCTGAGTTTCTTCCGCTTGACAGCTTCAAAAACAACCAGCTGGACTTGAACATTTACCTGACACCACTGAAGAAGAATTCTTTGTCCTTTTCAGTAACAGGAACTAGTAAATCGAACAATTTTGTAGGTTCGGAAGTGAAACTGACGCAAACGACTAGGAACCTGTTCAGAGGTGCGGAGCAGTTGGATGTGAGTGTGAGCGGTGGCTTTGAAACGCAGGTGAGCGGGCAGTCCAAGGGACTGAATTCCTACTCGTTTACCACGGAAGGCAAGCTGACCTTCCCCCGTTTCATTATTCCCTTCTTCAAATTTAACAGTACCAATGCGTTTATCCCTAAAACTATTGTCTCCGCTTCTTACCAGCTGCTGAGCAGGGGGTCATTGTACAACCTGAACTCTATTAAAGGAGAATACGGATATAACTTTAAGGAGAGTAAGTACAAGGAACATACATTCAATCCGATCTCGATCAATTATGTGCAGCCTTCGAAACTGGATACCTCGAAAAGAGACAGTCTATATCGGATCGGTCTGAGAGGGGCGTTAGAAAAACAGTTCATCATCGGAAGCAATTATAGTTTCACTTATACCAACCAGATGGATGAGGCACGCAGAAATAACCTGTATTTTAACGGTTCCATCGAAACTGGTGGAAATGTATGGGGACTTTTTGTGGGCAAGAACGAAAAAGGCGAAAAATCTTTTTTAAAAACACCGCTAACGCAGTTTGTAAGGTTTGAGACCGACCTGAGGGATTATTATAAGTTAACCCGGAATGTGGTCTGGGCAAACAGGCTCAACCTGGGTTATGGATATGCTTATGGCAATAGCAATACCCTGCCGTTTGTACGCCAGTTCTTCGCAGGGGGAAGTAATGACATCAGGGCATTTCGTGCACGTGCTTTGGGACCTGGTACCTATAAGGTTCCTGACACCGTATTTGCTGACCAGGGCGGTGATATTAAACTTATGCTCAATACGGAGTTGAGATTTAAAATTGTCAGTGTATTGCATGGGGCCTTATTTGCTGACGCTGGTAATATCTGGCTCAGAAAAGAGGATCTGGGCACCCCTGAAACAGCCGACAGGCCCGCTATTCCAGGCAGGCCGGGCTCGGGTTTCAAGTTTAAAAATGCACTGAACGAAATTGCCATTGGTACGGGCGCAGGACTGCGTGTGGATGCCACTATTTTTGTGATCAGGCTGGATGTTGCCTTCCCGATCAGAAAACCTTATTTGCCTGAAGGGCAGCGCTGGGTGGCCGACCAGATTAATTTTGGCAGTAAGACATGGCGCAAAGAGAATTTAATTTATAATATCGGTATCGGATATCCTTTCTAGACTACTCAGGTAATTTTGATGATCTTTTGCCGCTCGTACGGTGATGATAAAAAAAGAGAATACCCGGCGAACAAAACCATAAAGAGATGAAAACCATTGAAAAAATAAAGTGCTTTTTTATTGCTACCTACCATTTATTCATTGCCGCATTTAAGGGTTTTCAGGAAGACAGGGTAATGAAGCTGAGTGCTGCTCTTGCTTATTATACCATCTTTTCGCTAACGCCGCTAATCATTATTGTGATTTCAGCTGCAAGCTTATTCCTGGGCGACAACATGGACCCCAATGACAAATTGTTTGGAGACAGCGGTGAGATCAGAAAAATGGTAGGTGCCGACGCGGCCAATCAACTGAGAAGCTTTGTGAACAACGCCAACTATTCGGGTAAGAGTACGATAGGCCTGATCATAGGTATTGGTACCCTGATTTTGGGAGCTACAGCGATTTTTATTGAAATACAGGACAGCATTAACCTGATATGGAAAGTAAAGGCTGTTCCAAAAAAGGGCTGGAAAAAACTCATCACCAATCGTTTGCTTTCCTTTTCACTAATCGCTTCCCTTGGTTTCCTTTTATTGGTTTCGCTGGTGATCAACAGCATTGTAGTCGGCGTGGGCGGCAGGCTGGAAGGCTACGCGGCAAAGGTTGGTGTTGAACAGGTTTCGGAATTATTCATGCTGATCCTGACCAATGCCCTCACGCTGGCTGTAGTGACCAGTATTTTTACAGTGATATTTAAAGTATTGCCTGATGTTACCCTGAAATGGAAACCCGCTATTGTTGGCGCCTTGTTTACAGCCGTACTTTTTAGCATCGGAAAATACATAATCGGTATTTATATTGAAAAGGGCGATCCGGGTTCAGCATTTGGTGCGGCTAGTTCCGTTATTGTCATTCTGCTCTGGATCTATTATACCTCAGTGATCCTATATTTCGGTGCAGAGTTTACACAGGCCTATGCCGAAAGATATGACAAGGGTATAGCTCCAAGTAAATATGCGGTACACACCAAAATAGTCATTGTAGAGCAAAAGGTAAATGAATT
Organism: Pedobacter sp.; assembly: GCA_035264385.1. Lineage (GTDB taxonomy): Bacteria > Bacteroidota > Bacteroidia > Sphingobacteriales > Sphingobacteriaceae > Pedobacter. The sequence goes on along the minus strand of DATFQH010000120.1, from coordinate 8,659 downwards.
GCCCCCTCAGCATCCGGAAGACACTAAAATAGATCCGCTTGCTAAAAAAAGAAATACCTGATCTTTATGCAGATTCAGCGAAGTCCTCTTCGCCTGCATCAACAACGTCATGTACAACGGCAGTAGTTGCAGCGTCTTCACTTGCTGAGACCAGTTCTTCCACCGTGTCTTTTTCTACCCTTAGGTTCCTGATGATGTGCTGCTGCCTGTCTGGCGTATTCTTGCCCATATAATACTCTAGCAATCCTTTGATGGTCTGATCTTTAAGGATCACCGGGTCCAGACGGATATCTTTTCCAATGAACAGACCAAACTCGTCAGGTGAGATTTCTCCAAGTCCTTTGAACCGGGTAATCTCTGGTTTATTGCCCAGCTTCTCAATGGCTTTTTTACGTTCATCGTCACTGTAGCAGTAAATGGTTTCTTTTTTATTGCGGACACGGAACAATGGGGTCTGCAGGATGTATACGTGCCCTGCCCTTACCAGATCCGGGAAGAATTGAAGGAAGAAGGTCATCATCAGCAGCCGGATGTGCATACCATCGACGTCGGCATCGGTAGCGATTACGATATTGTTATAATGTAACCCTTCCAGACCGTCTTCTATATTCAGTGCATGTTGCAGCAGATTGAATTCTTCATTCTCATAAACTACCTTTTTGGTCAGTTCATAGCAGTTCAGGGGTTTACCCTTCAAACTGAATACGGCCTGACAATCTACATCTCTTGATTTGGTGATGGAACCTGAAGCTGAATCTCCCTCGGTGATGAACAGGGTGGTTTCGTACCGCTTTTCATGATTGGTATTGAAGTGGACTTTGCAGTCCCTAAGTTTTTTATTGTGCAGTGAGGCCTTTTTAGCTCTGTCATTGGCCAGTTTTTTGATGCCTGCGATATCCTTGCGCTCGCGCTCAGACTGCATGATCCTTTTCAAAAGCGCATCTGCGACATCACCGTGTTTGTGCAGGTAATCATCGAGTTCTTTTTTAACAAAATCGTTGATAAAGGTACGTACTGAAGGTCCTTCAGGCCCCATGTTCTGAGAGCCGAGCTTGGTTTTGGTCTGTGATTCGAACACAGGTTCCTGCACCCTCACAGAAATTGCGGCGATAATGGATGACCTTACATCTGAAGCGTCAAATTCCTTTTTATAATATTCCCTGATGGTTTTTACTACTGCTTCACGGAAAGCTGCCTGGTGTGTGCCGCCCTGGGTGGTGTGCTGTCCGTTTACAAATGAGTGATAGTCTTCGCCGTATTGCTGACCGTGGGTCATGGCAATTTCTATATCATTCCCTTTAAGGTGGATGACCGGATAGCGGATGTTCTCTACGTCGGCTACCTTGTGCAGCAGGTCGTACAGTCCGCGTTCAGATAAAAATTTCTGTCCGTTGTAGTTCACCGTCAGGCCTGTGTTCAGGAACACATAGTTCCAGATCATGCTTTCTACAAAATCGGTGATATAATGGTAATTCCTGAAAATGGTTTCATCAGGATAAAAGGTGATTGCAGTACCGTTGCGCTGTGTGGTATCTATGATCTCATTGTCCAGTACAATCTCTCCTTTTGAAAATTCTACTTTTTTGGTTTTGCCGTCACGATAAGATTGCACGACAAAATTTGTAGATAACGCATTCACCGCCTTGGTACCTACACCATTCAGACCTACGGATTTCTGGAAGGCATTGCTATCGTACTTACCCCCAGTATTGATCTTTGAAACGCAGTCGATCACTTTTCCAAGGGGGATGCCACGTCCGTAGTCTCTTACATTTACCTTGTGCTCTGATACCGAGATCTCGATGGTACGGCCCGAACCCATCACAAACTCGTCTATTGAATTGTCTACAATTTCCTTAAGCAGTACATAGATACCGTCGTCCTGGGCAGAACCGTCGCCCAGCTTACCTATATACATACCGGGACGTAATCTAATGTGTTCCTTCCAGTCGAGTGAGCGTATGCTATCTTCGTTATAATTCGGTTCAGCCATGATGTAAATACGTATAACTACAAACATAATCGAATAATGCACTGCAATCAACCACAAAGTTTCAACAAATACACATTTTCGTGTATATTCATAGGGTGAACCAATATTGCGACGCTCAGGCAATATAACCAGCAAAAAATTAGAATTGCGCATTGACCAAGTTATGCCCCTACAAGTATTGCCCTTAAAAAAAGAGATTGCTTATGCCGCCGGCATGATGGGCTGGAGCATTATGACCAACATCATTATCGTCATGCTTCCTTATTTTTATCTTCCGCCAAATAACTCCGGTCTGTATCCTCTGGTTCCGCAGCTGATGGTATTCGGGGCATTTAATATTTTATCGCTCATCGCTGCCTCGGGCAGACTTGCCGATGCAGTATATGACCCTTTTATTGCGTCGGTAAGCGATAGCAGCAAGCATCCCAAGGGCAGGCGGATACCCATTATGAAATTTGCGATTCTGCCTGCTGTGGTCTGCTGTTCACTGGTATTTTATCCCCTTACCAGGGGGGAAAGTGTTGCGAATGCATGGTGGCTTACTTTGGTGCTTGCCGGTTTTTTCATTTCTGTAACTACCTATATCATTCCTTATAATGCGTTGCTTGCTGAACTTACCAATAATGCGGATCAGAAGGTAAAGCTTTCCAGCTATCAACAGGTAGGTTTTGTGCTGGGTATGATTTTGGCCGGTTTGTGCAACAATTATGCAGATCTGATCCAGGACATATTTCAGATTGGCAGCAGGTCTCTGGCTTTGCAATATACGATTTACGGGTTGAGTATCTTTTCAGGGCTGGTCATGGTTCTTCCCATTATTTCCATCAGGGAGAAAGATTATTTTGTTGCCAAACCCACACACATTCCGTTGTTCCCGGCCATCAAGAGTACATTTCGAAATACCAATTTCAAGTATTACCTCATTTCAGATTTCGCCTATTATATTGCACTTAGTATCATTTCAAGCGGGCTGCTTTTCTTTGTGACCGTACTTTTGGGCCTGCCGGATTCTGACGGTGGTAAATTTCTCGGCCTGATGGTTATTCTGTCTCTTGTATTTTATCCCTTTATCAACTACGGCTCTAAAAAATTCGGAAAGAAGCTGCTGGTAATGATTGCGTTTGTTTTGCTGAGCTTCAACTTTATCCTCATTTACTATTTGGGCAGACTCCCGTTTTCTCCCACCATGCAGATGTACATTCTGGTGCTTATCGGCTCTTTTCCATTGGCGGCCCTTGGTATACTCCCCAATGCAATCCTGGCCGATATTGCCCAAAAGGACACGAATGAGACAGGAGAAAATCATGAGGGCATGTACTTCGCAGTTAAATATCTCTTTGTAAAACTGGGACAAACTATGGGCATTGCCATATTTGCGATGCTAACAGTCTATGGAAAGGATCCGGGTAATGATTACGGATTGCGGCTCAACGGGGTGGTTGGTTTTGCATTGTGTATTATGGCACTGCTACTCTTCAGCCGATTTAAAGAAAGTAAAAACTAAAAGCCCAATCTTTATACTTATCTTTGCGACAAAGTGAAACTCTTTCACTTTGCTTATACATTAAAATAAAATACATTGTTATTTCAAGATTTAAATCTGATTGAGCCCATATTAAAAGCGCTGCAAACAGAAGGTTATACACAACCGACCCCAATACAAGAACAATCCATTCCATCTATATTACAAGGAAAAGACCTTTTAGGTTGTGCGCAAACCGGTACCGGAAAAACCGCGGCATTCGCAATTCCGATGTTGCAGTTGCTGAGCAAGCCCCACGAAAATACTAAGGTACATAAGGCCATTAAGGCCTTGATACTTACCCCAACAAGGGAGCTGGCCATACAAATTGAAGAGAGCTTTAAAGCTTACGGAAAAAATCTTCCATTACGTCACCTAGTGATATTTGGCGGAGTGGGACAAAAAGCACAGACTGATGCGTTGCACAGAGGTGTCGACATCCTGGTAGCGACTCCGGGGCGCTTGCTCGATCTGATGAACCAGGGATTTGTGAGCCTTAAGGACATCGAATTATTCGTATTGGATGAGGCTGACAGGATGTTGGATATGGGTTTTATCCATGACGTGAAAAAGGTCATCGCTAAACTTCCTGCCATCAGGCAAACGTTATTCTTTTCGGCTACTATGCCTAAAGAGATCCAGACACTGGCGGATACCATTTTAAGGAACCCCGTAAAGGTGGAGGTAACTCCGGTTTCTTCTACCGCAGAGAAAATACAGCAGCAAATGTTCTTTGTAGAGAAGAACGACAAGAAAGGCTTGTTGCTTCACATCTTAAAAGATAAGAGCATCGAAACCGCATTGGTTTTTGCACGGACCAAGCATGGCTCAGACAGGATCGTAAAAGACCTGATCAAAGCAGGAATTAAGGCAGAGGCTATTCACGGTAATAAATCGCAAAACGCAAGACAACGTGCTTTGACCAATTTCAAAGCGAAAGTAACCCGCATTCTTGTAGCTACCGATATCGCTGCGCGTGGTATAGATGTAGATGAGCTGGCTTATGTGATCAACTACGAATTACCGAATATCCCGGAAACTTATGTACACCGCATCGGCCGTACAGGCAGAGCGGGATTGAGCGGCACAGCATTTTCTTTTTGCGATGCGGAAGAAAAGGAATTCCTTGACGATATTGAAAAATTGATCGGACTTAAGATTCCGGTAACGGAGGATCATCCTTACGCGATGAGCTGGCAGAGCTTGCTGGCTGGTGCAGCTGAAGCGAAGGCTAAGGGAAAATCTAAACCTGCCAGAGGTGCCCGTCCGCCAAGAACGGACCGTTCACCACGCCAGGAACGGGAACCAAATTTAAGCGGGGCAAAGAAAACTCCTGCGGCTGCCGGAACTGGCAAAAAGAAATGGTTCAGCAGGAATAAGTCTAAGAACACGAATTCTTAATAAGCAACAAAGCCGGTCAGAAATTCGACCGGCTTTGTTGCTTATAGAGATTTGTGAACGGAAATCCATCATAATCTTATTTCAATTTTTTCCTGAAATTTTATTCATAGATCTGAAAAGAATATCAAATTTTTGATTACTGCATCTATTGGTATATTTTTGTGTTCTGCAAACATCTGCATGAACCGAAATGAACCAAAACCAGTCATTACCCATATGCTATCCTGGCGAAACGCCATGGCACAGAAACTGGAAGCAGGCTTTTCCCCCGTCTTTCAGAGAGGTAAGCTTTACTGATACGCTAGCCGGGCAACTGCACAGAGCCGATGTGCATACCCCTTGCGGGACAACACTGGAATTTCAGAACTCTCCGATCAATATCGACGAGCTTAAGAGCAGAGAAGCTTTTTATCCAAACCTTGTATGGATACTTAACGGAAAAAAACTTAAGGGATTCAGAATTTTAAAGGCTTTGCCGGATGTAAACGACCCCAAGCTTGCGGCTTACGAATTTTGCCATACAGATCACCTCACGATGATCAGAAAAACCGATTTTTTATTGAACAGCGGAAAGGCAAAGATCATGAATTTTTACCATCATGATCTTAAAGGGCTTGCACTTTCAACTTGTTATTATTCATTTTGCTGGAAAAATCCGCACCGTGTATGGTATCAGGCGAAATGTCCTATAATTATTGATTTGGGTGGTCATTTTCTATATCAGCTGAAACAACGGACACAGGTATCCGGAGATTACGCCTATCTCCATATGATTTCCAGAAAAGCATTCATCGAAAAATTTGTGATTTGAGCACTACCTGCTGATATTATTCGGCCTTGCATACACCATCTGCATTACGTTGATGTTGCGCATTTCGAATGCAGCTTCGCAATAATTGAGATAGTAGTTCCACTTTCGGATAAATTGCTCGTCAAATCCCAGGGCCTTAACCTCGGCTATGTTATAATTAAATTCTTCAAACCAGATGTTTAATGTACGGGCGTAGTCGAGTCCCATATCTTTCAAATCTACCATGGTCAGCTCACTTGTTTGGTTAATGGCCTGATTGATTTTAGCTACGGATGGCAATAACGATCCGGGAAAGATATGCTTCTGTATCCAGTCTACACCTTTACGCAGACTGTGGTATCTTGAATCCGGACTGGTGATGACCTGAAACGCAAAGATGCCGTCGGGCTTGAGCAATTCGCTACATTTGGCAAAATATTCCTCATAGTAGTTGTGCCCCACAGCTTCCAGCATTTCTATGGAAACAATTTTATCATATAGACCCTTAATATCTCTGTAATCCTGAATGATCACCTTTACACGATCTGAAAGTCCGGCTTCTGCTACACGTTGCGCTGCTAGCTTTTGCTGTTCCCTGGATATGGTTACAGAGGTTACTGTACACCCGTAATGCTTTGCCATGTAAATTGCATTTGCTCCCCATCCGCTTCCAATCTCGAGCACATGATCTGTTGCCTTTAGGCGCAACTGGCCACAAAGGCGCTGATATTTTGCGTATTGAGCATCCAGCAGAGACAGGCCATCTTTATAAAAATATGCGCTGGAATAGGTCATTGTAGGGTCCAGAAATGTGGCAAAAAAATCGTTGTTCAGATCATAATGAACTGAAATATTTTTCTGAGAACCTGATATGCTGTTTGATCTGCCGTTGTGATAAATCCTGTTTAGCCATTTGAAAACGTTTAAGGCTACAGTTTTTGTTTTATTGCCAGATACAGATGGGGCGTTTTCTATATTCAACAAAACCCATTTGATAACGTTCGTAATGTTACTTGTTTCCCAAAGTCCGTTGACATAGGCTTCACCAAAACCGATGTCTCCGTACAGTACAAGGCTCTTAAAAAATTCATCGTACTTTACCTGTATATCTGCATTTGTACCTGAACCTGAATTTCCAAATTGTATCAGCTCCCCATTGGGCATGGTAAGATTTAGCGCACCTTTGGTCATTTTCGAAAGTGCTGTTAGCACTGTGCTCTCATAAAACCCTGACCTGCTTTTTGCGATAGTAAGTGATGACATGGAATCGGTTTAGTTGTTTGTATAGGGTTTATATACGTCTTTTTGCAATTTCTGGTTTGCAGATTTTTTATGGAAGGAGAAATTCTTGTGCCACAACAAAAATGCCTGCCAGTGAATTAATCCCATTATTCTAAGCGGAATGAGGGGAATTGAAAAGAAGTATCGCAATAAATTTCTGTTGGTCAACGGCTTGCGGTTTCCTTTTAACTTACTGATAAAGAATCTTTTTCCTTCTCGGTCGTAATCGTCTATCCGGATATCAAGCTGCGCATTTGGAATGCCAAGGCTGAAGTCAAAAAAGACATCAGGATCAATGAAAGGGGAAACATAAAAAAGTTTCTCTGTGCGCTGCCGGAATCTTTCTCCCTGCAGCTCATTCCGGGTGATCACAAATAATTTCATTTCCCGGAATGTATTGCTGATCTCAGCAACAGCGCATAGCGGTTGTCCTTGCTCATCATAACAGAAATAAAAGGAAACCGGATTGAAATTGTAGCCAAGTATACAAAGATTGGTCAGGAGCATTACTCTACCCTTGCCCAGTTGTATATCCTGGTCCTGCAGGTAACTTGTCAAATGCTGTCTTACTGATTTACTGGTATCCGGATTTTCTTTGGGCAGCTGTAAGTGATCCTTATCTCTGAAATTAAAAAGGTTGAATCGGTTGTAACCGATCCAGCTGAACTTTTCTTTCAGTAAGCCTATTTCATCAAGATCAATGTAAAACATATATACACCGTACCAAAAACTGTGCTTTTTTGGAGCCAGCCTATTGTGCATTACTTTACAGATATATAATGATGAATTCATGGACACATTATAATTTACAGATTCCTGCACAGATTTACTGCACTTGCATAGGCGTCTTCATGAAATCCATATTTAAAATAGCTGCCGCAAAAATATACAGGACCTGTCTGGTTGAGCAAGAGAAGCTCTTTCTGAGCCTGCATGGCGCCGACATCAAACAACGGATGTTCATAGTCTATTTCTTTAATAATTTTTGAAGCATCGAGCAGTGAGGAGGGATTGATTGACACAAAATAGTCCTGCCGCTCTGATACCTGCTGCAACCTGTTCATCCAATAAATGGTGCTGGGTACCAGTTCGGTTCCGCTTTGCTCTACCCTGTAATTCCAGCTGCTCCATGCCAGTTTCTTTTCGGGCATTAGACTTCGGTCCGTATGCAGTACTGCCTTATTGGGCTGATATTTGAATTTAGAAAGCAGCCGTTCTTCATCGGCTGTTTTATCTTGCAGGATCCCGAAGGTCTGATCCGCATGGCAGGCCATGATCACCCGGTCAAAGACCTGCTCCTCCGCATCATTAACTTTTACCGCCGCTCTTCCATCGGGCAATCTCCGTACAGCTACCACTTTGGAGTGTGTTCTGATTTTGTCTTTGAAAGGAGCAATTAGCAATTCCCTGTAAGACTGGCTTCCATTGTTGAGCGTGTACCACTGGTGCTGCGTATCCAAACCAAGAAAACCATGGTTTTTAAAGAAACGAATCAGAGATACCGCAGGGAAATCGAGTATCTGGTCCATAGGTGTTGACCAGACTGCCGAACTCATTGGAATGAGGTATTTCCAGAGCATGTCCTGACTGTAGCCAAATTCGCGAATGTACCTGCCTATAGAATAATTTGCGAATTCAGGTTTATCTAGTATTTCCACACTTTCTTTGTTGA
>DATFQH010000119.1:0-4370 GCA_035264385.1 Pedobacter sp. | reverse complement strand
TCGGCGCCAGTAATCTCCGACTTGATTTGTTTTTTAACCGCACCTTCCGATAAGACCATGCTGCTGAACGTTCTTGAACGCCCGTCGCGGTCTTCTTTAACCACATAACCACGATTCTGGATGGTGGAAATGGTAGGTGCATAGGTAGATGGCCTGCCAATACCAAGTTCTTCCAGCTTCTTTACCAGTGCAGCTTCAGTATATCTTGCAGGTGGTCTGGAGAAGCGTTCAGTCGCCTGCATTTCATTCAGTGAAAGCCCTTGTCCCTTTGCCAGTGGCGGCAGCATATTATTATTTTCTGAATCTTCAATATCTTCATCATCAGAAGATTCCAGGTATACCTTAAGGAAACCGTCAAACTTCAGTACTTCTCCTTCAGCCACCAGGCTTTCCTTACGGGTACTGATGCCAATCTGTGCCGTCGTTTTTTCAAACAGTGCCTCACTCATCTGCGATGCTATGGCACGCTTCCAGATCAGTTCATATAAGCGCTGTTCCGAGCTGTCGCCAGGTACGGTATGGCGATTAAAATAAGTAGGGCGAATGGCCTCGTGAGCCTCCTGCGCACCCGCAGACTTTGTTTTATATACTCTTAACTGATGGTATTTATCTCCGTATGCTGATCTGATCTCTGCTGCTGCACCTTGCAACGCGGTTTCAGATAAGTTAACTGAATCGGTCCTCATGTAAGTGATCCTTCCGCTTTCATACAGGCGCTGGGCGATCTGCATGGTACGGGATACCGAATAACCCAGTTTCCGTGATGCTTCCTGTTGTAAGGTAGAGGTAGTAAACGGTGCCGCAGGGTTGCGTTTGGCGGGTTTGGTTTCCAGTGAAGCCACCGAAAAACCCGCAGCGATACAGTCATTTAAGAATTTCTCGGCATCGATCTCTTTTTCAAAACGATGCGGTAATTCAGCTTTGACCGTTTCCCGGCCTTTTCCGGTAGAAAACTGTACGGTTATTTTAAATGCTGCAATAGCATTAAATTTATTGACTTCACGTTCGCGATCTACAATCAGCCTTACCGCTACAGACTGAACCCTTCCGGCTGACAACGAGGGTTTTACCTTTTTCCATAATACAGGAGAAAGTTCAAAACCTACCAGCCTGTCCAGCACACGGCGTGCCTGTTGTGCGTGAACCAGGTTATAATCTATAGTTCTTGGCGTTTCAATCGCTTTAAGAATAGCAGGTTTGGTAATCTCATGAAAGACGATGCGCCTGGTGTTTGCTTCTTTCAGGCCTAAGGTCTCAAACAAGTGCCACGAAATCGCTTCTCCCTCGCGGTCCTCATCGGATGCGAGCCATACCGTTTCGGCCTCCTTAGCTAGCTTCTTCAGTTCGGCGACCACCTGTTTCTTATCTGCCGGAACCTCATAGGTCTGGGCGAAATTATTGGCGATGTCTATACCCATATCTCCCTTTATCAGATCGCGGATGTGTCCGTAACTTGATTTGACCAGGAAATCTTTACCTAAATAACCTTCTATGGTTTTAGCTTTTGCGGGGGACTCAACTATTAATAAATTCTTCGCCATTCAGACCGTTTTTCTGCAAATAAAGCTATTATTAACCCGAATATCAAAATCCGATCTTAATTTTATGTTAAATTTCTTTGCACACTGTGGTACTAAAACAGGGCATAACAGGTACTGGTTCATCAGCAGGGCCACATTAAAAAAAAGATCAGCTGGCTGTAAATCAATACTATAAAATGATCTGACTGGTATAGATACTGTCTGAAACCTGCTGTCTGTCGTTGCTGATAAAGGCAATGTAAGTTTCTACCCTGGTGTCGCGCTTTACCCACGCATCCGTTCTCAGCTCGGGATCGAACTGCAGTGTAGCCATACCGGCAGTTCTTTGGATCCCGCCAACTATAAATGCTGCATTTAAAGTGTCAGGTAAATATGCCATCATCATAACCTGGTCTGAATTGAGCAGATAGTCCCAGTTGGGATCAACAGTCCACGTAAAGGTAAGCAGGTCACCCTCACGCAATACGTTTGCGTTTAGTGGTGCCGGAAGGTTACCCTTGCTCATGATCACTTTGCTGTAATCTATCCAAAAATCAGGATATTCGCCCATAATAGCGTGTTTTCTGAACAGGGAAGTTGCTTGGTTTTGCGGTATCCTGGTGGTATTTTTCGTCAGCGGATGAAAACTGTAAGAAACGAAGTCGCGAACAGGGGCAACAAATTTCTGAGCCATGCTGAATTGTTTGCGGCTTGCAAGTTGTCCGAGCGTTCCCGGCCTCTTGATCACATGGGGCACCATTCTGGAAACGGTTTCACCCTTACGTATATAGGTGACAAGGCCGCCAAGTTTGCCGGTAAACGGTCCGAAGGGACCATATTTCATTTTTGCCATAATTAATAAATTAGTTAGTACTAAGTTAATGAATATTCTTATGATGTTTAATCCTGATATAAATTAGATTCAAAATAGATTCATATCAGACTAGCATTATATTGCTCTGACCAGTACTATACCAGTCTGATAGCAGTACAATAGCAGTCTAATAGCAGTATAAAATAAAAGAGTACCTGATGATCTGAACGAAATTACAAAAGGATTATAATCACTTAAATAATGTTACATGCAAACAACGTTTTTGTGCTTAACTTCGTAATTACTAACAGGTATGTAAAAACATTTTTTTAAAACAGAAACCCTACAATAAAAACTCAAACTATGAACACACTATTAATTTTATTGAGCCTTTTCTTTACGCCGCCGGCAAAAAGCGTTTATGATTTTTCCTTCAAAACGATAGATGGTAAGGAAGTTAAACTTTCAAAATACAAAGGCAAAAAGATCCTGATTGTGAATACTGCCTCTAAATGCGGATACACGCCTCAGTATGAAGATCTTGAAAAACTACACAAACAGTATGGTAAAGATTTGGTACTGATCGGTTTTCCGGCGGGTAATTTCGGTGGGCAGGAATTGGCAACCAATAGTGAGATTAAGGAATTTTGTACAGGAAAATACAACGTTACCTTCCTGATGGCTGAAAAGACCAGCGTTAAAGGTGATGACATTTCTCCGCTTTTTAAGTACCTGACTACTGCAGAAAATCCTGATTTTACAGGAGATATAGGCTGGAATTTCGAGAAATTCCTAATCAATGAGAAAGGACAGCTGGTACACAGGTTTAAATCTAAAACTACACCTTTGAGTACAGATATCACTAAGAATCTGGCGAAATAATCTCCTTATAATTTCCGGGTAGGAGAGAACAGGCGTATCATTATTAAAAATGATACGCCTGTTTTTATATGTGATTAACTGATTTGAAGTACAGAAAATGCATTTGAAAATTACTTTTCAATATTGTGTGTTCATTCTTTATGTATTTTTGTACTAGTTTATGTTCTACACTGATGAGGCAATTTCATAAATTCAGTTATTATTTGCTGGTTACCTTCTTTTTCGGCGCCTGCGCATCTGGGTACCAGATTAAGAGGTCTGCTCGGACAACATACATTATCAACACTGAACTTGCAGCGGATAGTGTGGTCATCAAATCGTATACCCCCTATAAGGTGAAAATAGATGCCGAAATGGGCAGAGTGATCGGCAGTTCGGTGATAGTCATGTCAAAAAAGCAAAGCGATACCCTACCTGAAAGCCCGTTGAGCAATTTTTTTGCCGATGCGATAATGCAGGAAGCTCGGCAGATAGATGGCCCGATAGATTTTGCCATGCCTTCTACCAAAGGTGGTCTTCGTGTTGATCTGCCTTCAGGCGATATTACTGTTTCTAATATATTTGAGCTGATGCCATTTGAAAATCAGCTGATTGTATTTACGCTAAAAGGGGAGGATGTACAGCGCCTGCTTGATTTTATTGCCGCTGCAAAAGGTGAGCCGGTGTCTGCTTTAAAAATGACCATTAAAGATAAAAAGCCCGTTAATATACTGGTTGGTGGTGTTCCTTTTGATGTGAATAAGACCTACCGGGTGCTGACCACCGATTATATTTCTGGTGGGGGAGATGGCACTAAGGGTTTTGAGAAACCTTTGGAAAAGAAGGTTCTGGGCCTGAAGGTACGGGATGCACTAATGAACTATGTAAAGGCTGCAGGTGCTGCCGGGAAAAAAATAGAGTCAAAGATGGACGGGAGGATCGGTTTTGAGTAAAAGAAGAGATTTTATAAAGTCGGGTGGTGTTCTTGCCGCTTCTGCTGCCTTATCGTTGAATGGGCTGGATGCTTTTGGCGCTTTGTACAACGATCGAATTGCTGCTGGTGATGTGGTTAAGCTGACAATACTGCATACCAATGATGTACACAGCAGGGTTGAGCCCTTTCCGATGGATGGTTCCAGGTATCAGGGCCTGGGTGGTACGGCCAGGCGAGCGGC
>DATFQH010000118.1:0-8015 GCA_035264385.1 Pedobacter sp. | reverse complement strand
AACGATGTCCTCGACAAACAGAAAGTAATTGGCATAGTCCATCTGTTTAACAAAAGCCATCTCATGGTTGATCATGTTGACGACCTTTTCAGGCACCACCTCACCATAAAATTCATGCGCCCCTTTCCAGGTCAAATACTCCAACTCCTCCATCGGAGAACGCCCGCTTGGATTGATTTCCTCAGGGTACACGTATTTGAGTTCGTCCAAAGAGAAACTACAGGCCTCCGCAATCACCTGTGTATTTTGTATGGCTTCAGGATATTTCCTGAATAGCCGTTCCATCTCCGCGACCTCCTTCATGTACCGCTCCGCATTTTGATGGAGCAAAAAACCGGCCTCCTGGATCGTGCACTTTTCACGTACGCAGGTGAGTACATCCTGTAATTCCCTTCGTGAGGGGTCATGGTAATGCACGTCGTTGGTTGCCACCACAGGAATCCCGTAAAAATCAGAAAGTTGCTTAGTCCTGAAAATCAGTTTATCGTCATTACCCAGGTAGGTTCTGGTAGCAGCTAAATACAGCTGTCCGCCTAAGGCTTCCTTGTACTGGGCAACAGCAGCAATAAAGCTCGGTTCGTATTCAAACCTGCGGTTCAGCACCCCCGGCATCACCAGCGTGAAGATGATCCCTTTACTGTGTGCATACACATCCGAACGGGAAATAAAACAAGACCCTTTTTCAGCGCGCATATTCCCCAAGGTCAACAGAGCTGATAATCGCCCATACGCTTCTTTGTCTGTCGGGTACGCGAGCAAACTTGGGCCATCTAATAAATCCAGCCTGCAAGCCGGGATCAGCTTCACATTCTTTCCCCTGCAGGCAGCATGTGCACGGACAATTCCCGCCAAAGTATTTCGGTCTGTGACCGCAATTTTTTTATACCCGAACGCTTCCGCCCGGTCAACCAGTTCATGCGCATGGGAAGCCCCGCGCAAAAAACTAAAATTAGAAGTCACCTGTAATTCACTATATCCCATATCAACCCTTCCTTAAGCAAAAAATCCATGAATAAACCACTGGTATTTTTGATCACCGCCATAGTGCCCCGACCGGAAGAGCCAATACCGGCCGCCCTGATCATCCTCCACCTGGTAGTAATCCCGGTGCTCTCCGGCATCCAGCCACCATTCCCGTTCAATGCGTTCGGGGCCATCTGCCCTGATCACCTGGTGCCTAACGCCCTTGTAAATAAAAAACTTCGGCGGATGATCTGGAATCAATGCCATCACCTCAATGGGATCAGGCCTTTTCAACAGCTCAGTTGGGCGTGGTTTCTCAAGCCGCCATTCAGTCAGACGCTTTTCTGTTACACACACCGCCTGGGATACCGAACGCTCCGGCCAGTAGCGCTTGGCAGGCAGATAACGGTGGATCACATCTGCTCCAACCTTTCCGGCGACCCGGTCCAGCAACCGGATGACACTCTGATCATCAAGTCCCGGTTTTGCCGTCCACATCTCTTCCTGCGGAACTTCCACATCATCCACTTTTGGGGCATCCAGTACAAACAGCTCAATTCCCAGCGCTGGCCGGATCTGGTCTATCTTTAGCTGGAAAAGCTTAAACAAATGACTCACGCTATGGCTGGCTCCACTTGTGCCGATAGCAACACGCACCACTTTGCCATCTATCCGGTAACCCGTCAGCACACCCGACCGAAGGCCCTTCCCTTCAGCCTGCATGCGTTTGCACAGACTTTCCAGCATTTTGTTAATGGCGATTTCGATCCCTGTTCGGGTCTTGATCGGCTCTAAACAAGGTAACCTTTCCTGGAAGGGAACTGGCACCTGCAAAGGAATGAGCACTTCATCTTCTGTACCGAGCGCCTGCGCCAGCCGGAATAAAAAATCTTCTCCGAAACGCCTGCGCAGTACAGATCTTGGCATAGCTACGAAACTTTTAATCTGGTAAAAGCCAAGCTTACGGAGCCTGGCCAGTACCGGCTCATCTAAACGCAAAGCCTCCGGCGCCAACCCAAGCAAGGCCTCAGTATGCCCGCCAACGGGAATAAGTGGTGTAACCTTGCCAAAACGGGAAACCGCCCAGGCAGCACCCGGCGTGTCAGCGATAGCCACCCGAACCGTATAACCTTTACCCTTTAACCGCGAAACAATTTCTTTTAAATACTCACGCTCCCCACCCCACAGGTGTGTGCAGCCTGAGACGTCCAGCAGTAAGCCGTCCATTCCAAATTCATCTATCGCCACAATCGGGGAATACCTCACGCACCATTCACCTAAACCACGAAGCAGGTTCCTGGGTCGGCCTGGCTTATCGTCCAAAACTTCCAGTCCCGGGCAAATCGCTTTAGCATCCGCTGCCCGCATGCCCGGCTCCACACCTGACCCAGCGGCAAGCGGACTCACCGCAGTAATTATCATCCGCCCATGATCGGGCGCAGCAAAAACAAAAGGTACTTCAGCCAATTCCGGGCGGCGGATCAGCTGCCAGTCAGCCAGCAGCTGGCGGAACCATATGGAAACAAAACGCCTTTGCATAAGCCCTATCCAATTTGCCTGTCCTCCTGCTCAGACCAGGCCGCGACCTCAGCCACTTTCCGAACGTTCTCCACTTGTTCAAAACGCTCACCCGCCCATTCCAATACCCAGCTTCCCGGGTTGCCATTCCGCACTTTCAACAATTCCACCTGCCACCTGGGAAAGCCCAACCCCGGAAGTCCGCTTTCCACATTGGTCAGCAGCGGACTGATCTTCCACCTCGCGGTCGCTACGGTGCTTGCCGCCTTACTGGCATCCTTGCGCAGAATAAAACCGGTCACCCCGCTTTCCTCAACGGCCAGCTGCAACCTGCGTGATTCAATCAGACTCAAATTGTTCAATTCAGCCACCACAGCAGACAGTCCCTCACATTTCAATGCTTCCTCAGTAATCCAGAGCACTTCCTTTTCCGTCTTCACATCCATAAAAATGATGCGCTCAGGTTCCACATTAAACAAACTTAAAGACGCGGGAAACAGGCGCCGGGCAGTACTAACCCACACACAGGCTGCTCCTTCTTGCATGAGCACTGCCAGCAAACCGGCGATGAAGCCATCGCTGGCAGCCGAATGTTCTGGCAGCACAGTAATGAATTCATGGATCGCTCTTTTAGGAAAAGTACCCCCCGGAAAGGCCTGCTCAATCTCACCCAAACCCACACACTCAGCTTTACCGCCAGCCTGCGGCTTGAAGCCTTGCCACACCAGGATATCCTGTTGCAGTTTAAGAAATATTTCCTTTTTGTCTTCCATGATCCATTTCATAAATGATAGCCATTTCCTTGACATACCAAATACACAACAAACATAAAGCTAAAAATGTTAGTATTTTATTAAATGTGGAAAAATCATGACATTATATGCATAATACAACTTAAACACATATAAATAGAATTATGAATACTAATATTTTTAGTTATATAACAAATATCATAACTTTGCAGGATGAATCTTTTTGCAGACACGGAGATATTTGACGGAGGCATTAAGCGGTATACCGACTTCAATTTGCCGGATACCGAGTTGCGCCACTGGCAGCATTTTTTTGAAAAGCGGGAAGCGGACAGTTATTACAATACCTTATTAAAGGAAGCACCCTGGCAGCAGCGCATGCGAAAAATGTATGACAAGATGATTGCTGATCCGCGGCTAACAGCCTACTATGGCGGAGACAATGGCCACCAATGGACCCCATTATTGTTAGAGATCAAACAGGCAGTTGAAAAAATCACGGAAATCAGCTTTGACCGCGTACTGTTAAACCTGTACCGTGACGGGAAAGATTCGGTGGCCTGGCATAGTGACAACCTTCCGGCAGACGGCAGGCACCATCACATTGCCTCAGTAACCTTTGGAGAAACTAGGATCTTTAAAGTACGTCATAAATTCAATAAGCAAATCAATCAATTGGACATACCGCTCACACACGGAAGTCTGCTGCTCATGGGCGAAGAAATGCAGAAATACTACGAACATCATATCCCCAAAACGGCCAGAGCAATCGGCCCGAGAATCAACCTCACTTTCCGGATATCAGAATCCTCAAAACCTGTTTACTACGCCGCCTCAAATGATAGCCAATCAGGTCTATCCAAGCTTTAGTTAATACTACTAATCCTCTCCCATCAATTTTCAAAAAATAGCTTATTTTAATATTTCATCGATGATTATGGCTGACGATCACAACATAGCACTGGACTGGCAAGGCTACGAGGAAATCACAAAATACATCTACGAGATGCTTGGTACTGGATACGGTATCTTACGTATCACCACAATACATTCTTCAAAGAGTAAACCCAATTCGAACATACGACCGCACATTCTGTTATCGAGTGTAATAAAAGGTATACTCGCTATGTTTTTTTTAGCATGTTTGTCGAAGGCTAGCACATACCCTCCGATATTGGGAAATTCGTTGATTACAAGATAGACACTACCAAAAGCATAGCAAGAAAGATGGTCAGTAACCAGCAGCGGCTATGAAAGGTTTTTTAATAACTGATGAATTGCGTCCATATAAATTAACCTTAGATCCTAACAATCAACTTGCAGATTCTGATTGACAACATCATTTATCAATAAAGGTTTAAACCAGTTACCTATTCTAAATGAAGGTAAGTAGGCGACCGTAACCAAATTATGGCTTTTTCAGTTGGGCGTTTGAGTTGCAGGACGATAGCAAAACCATTTTCAATTCCTGAAATTTTGGGTGATCATTAGTCCATAAACGCCACCGTCCAGTACCCCAATCCCTAGGCGTCCGAAAAGCGGGCGCAATATATTCGCCCGATGTCCCGGAGATTTCATAAGCCCCTGGTGCGCAACTGCCAACGTCTGGGCGAAAGCGAGGTTTTCTCCGGCCGTAAAGAAAAGCACCTGCTCCTCTCTGATACGCTCAAATGGAGTTTTCCCTTCAGGTGTGAGATGCGAAAAGTATCCCCGGGCGAACATGTCGACTGAGTGCTTCCGGGCGGCTGCGGCAAGCTCTGGGTCTGCTTTGAGCGGCTTCAATCCCCTGGTCTTACGTTCCAGGTTTACCAGCTCCAGCATCCTTGATTCCAGATCTGGCCGTGGAACTACACTTTTCACCGTAAATGGGAGCTTTACAGATTGTTCCTTACTTAAAGAGGCATTATTTCCAGGGTTCAATTCATTAAAGATACCGGTGAATACCGGAGAGAGACGATTACCCAGCCAGCGGCTTTTGTCTATGATCCATGCGCTGAATTTACTTTGAGTTCCTGTTTCACCTGATAGAGGACTAAAGGGAGTCAACAGCACCAGAATTGAAAATACAGCAATCCACAGAAAACCGTTTATCGCTCCCGGCAGGATGCCGAGTAACTTATTGACAGGATGCGTGTGTGCATTTTCCGGAGTACGGTTTAACACGTAACGTGCGGCGGCCTCCAGCAGAAGCCTGGAAATGGCCACCAATAGCAGAAAGGCCAGCGGAGTAGACCAGGGACTGCCTTTGGTCAGGTACTGCTGAAGAAAGTAGCTAAGCTGCGCGTAGAGTAAAAAACCAGCAAACAAACTTCCCGCCCAGCAAAGCATTTCCAGCACAGAGAAAATGAAGCCACGCCGCACGCTGCCAAGTAATGACAGGAGCATTATAAGTATAGTTAAAACATCGGTTAAACTCATCGAATGAGGATATCTATCAGTTAACATCAGATAGTTAGATATGTTTTAGTGATACTACCCGGACTATTTGCGGGAATAATCAGTCCACTCAAATCCAAAGAATCCATATCTTAGTTATATCGATAGCTTGAAACAACTGTTATGAAACTTCTCCAAAAGCAAAAGACATGCTGGGCAAGATCCAGGCCAAAACCATGCTGAGCGACCTGCGGAAGATTGCTGACGAGATCAAAAAAGTTTACAGGCTGGCTACAGAGCTATGGATTACCGGAAGCCTTGTGCCAGCTTGTTAGAACGAAAGTAAACGCGCAATCAAAACAATCCCTCTATTTATCCAACTTATAGTTCAATGACACTATAAGTTGTCTTGGCGGTTTCACATCAAAAAGATTGAACTGCCATGGATTGAGATAACTGATTACGTTGGTGATATTCATGAGGTTGAGCTGCCCTCCCCACCTTCCATTCTGATAACCAACTGCGGCATCCCAGGTATATGCTGGCGGTATCAGCAGATTCGGATTATTATCAATGCCCGAATAGAAGCTTCCCTGGTAGAAAATCCCGGTACTCGCATTAAATCCCCTGAGAAATTTTGGGTGCTCGTAATTGATCCAGTAACTGAAACTAAATCTCGGCGCATTCGGCAAGCGGTTACCGCTTGGGTAACCAGGATCGTAGACAACCTCGGTTGAAGTAAGCGCTGCGCCGCCGGTAACAGAAAGAAAAGGAAAAATCCTGCCATCCATCTCCAATTCAATTCCCTGACTCCGGTGATGGCCCTGATAATACACATTGTACTCATCGAAATTTGGGTTTTCAGGATCAAGATATACATATCCATATGGCTTCTTTTTGTTGATGGTGAAAATGGCCATGGTCATACCAAATCGATTCTCAAGGAAACTGGTTTTAATACCGAACTCAAACTGATCGCTCGTTGTCGCCGGAGGGCTTGCATACTCAAGGTAATTCTTTGCAAAAATATCCGGTGAGTTGACTTCGAAACCCTTTGAAAAGGAGCCGTATATAGAAGAATTGACTGCAGGTTTAAAGATCAGTCCAAATCGGGGAATGAACATAAACTTCTGATTAACATCATCCCCAAGACCTTCATAGGGAGTACCAAGAGCCTCTTGTTGTAGATACCTGTTACCCTGAGCAGTATAACCTAGCCTCAGCCCTCCGTAAACAAACACCCGCCCGCTTAAAAAACTAAGCTGATCGTGCAGGTGTATAGCCTTTCTTTCTATGATCATTCGATAGGGAAGCAATGGTGATTCTGCTGGTTCCGGACTTATCAACTTGCTTCCATCTGGTGAAAATATATTGTCCATATCTAAAGAGTCCAGTTCTCCGCCATTGGTATTGCGCGAGCGGCTGGTCTGATATTCCACTCCAGCCATCACGTTATGTTTAATGCCTGCTGTGAAGAATATTCCGGAAACCTCAGCTGAAAAATTTCTGTTTATAGCTCTCCTGTAAAATCCATAGCTGCGCCTTACAAAATCGCCTTCAACATCCGGTTGATCAAACCAAATACCAAAGGGACGGTTTCTGGTACTGCCATGGAAAGCCATTGCCCTAATTCGCCAGAATACATTAAGCTCGTAGTTCAGGGTGGCAAAATAACTTTCATTGTTGTAAAGATACTCGCGCGAAGATTCACCCAGATACAATGAAGGTCGCAATGTTTTCAAGCCCTGGGATGTTCCATCATCAGACACCAGCCCGGCATCATCAGTCGCTTTTGAATCCTGCAGCACCGCTTCTAAGTTAAGACTGAGCTTATTTGTAAGATCCCAGGTAACTGAAGGGGCGGCAAACAGTATGTTAGAGCCTACCTGGTCCCTAAAACTTTTCTTTTTTTCTAAAGATGTATTCAACCGGTACCGTAGTGACCGGTCTTTCAGTATCGGTCCCGTGACATCCATAGAGGGGCGGAATAAGTTCCAGGAGCCCGTCTTCAAATTGATGTTTGCGGAAAAATCACCACGAGGTTTTTTAGTTACAAAATTCATCACTCCCCCCGGTGAGGCATCTCCAATCAGGATGGAGGCCGGTCCTTTTAGAAATTCTACCTGTTCGATATTGTCTGCGTAGTGGTTCCCCCAGTTCATTACCATCATTCCATTCCAACGGTAATTCTGCGTTTCATTTAAATCGAATCCGCGGGCATTGAAAAACTGTGCAGAACCTGCGCCGCTGTAATTACCTGTAAAAGTTAGCCCGGGAATATTCCTGGTTATCGTGGGCAGGTCAAAAGCAGCTTGTTGGCGGATCAGGCGCTGACCGATGACAGAAACAGCCTGAGGAACATCAAGAGCCTGCACTCTGGTAGGCGTTACCGTGGAAGTCTGCATT
>DATFQH010000117.1:0-18430 GCA_035264385.1 Pedobacter sp. | reverse complement strand
TTTGTAATCAGGAAATCCATTCTGTCCATAAATGAAGCATATTTAGCAAACAGCTCGTCAGCTGTTTTAAAACTCTGGTATCCCCAGTTATCAGTATCCTTCCAGGTATGACCTGATACCGGTAAACCCAGTCCGCCGTATTCTCCTAAAACAACAGCATGTGTGGGGCCAAAAAGATCAGGCCTTGGCATCTGAGGATCGGGATAGTGATGCAAATCTACAATGTCTCCAGTAATTACATGATTACCACCACTGGCGCTATTTACCAAACGCGAAGGATCTTTCTCTTTTGTCCATTCCGCTATTTCTTTGGTTTTGAACTGGCCCCATGCCTCATTAAAAGGCGTCCATACTACAATGCTAGGGAAATTATGCAGGTCATCCATAATCTTGTTCCACTCTTTTTTATATATGGCTTCAGATTCCGGTGTACGATTTTTATCCGTACCGCCCATCTGGCCAAGCTTAGGCTCCCATTGATTACCAAGATCGCCACTTGGCATATCCTGCCATACCAGTATTCCCAATTTATCACACTCATAGTACCACCTTGCAGGCTCCACTTTGATGTGCTTGCGAATCATATTAAAGCCCATCTCTTTGGTCTTAATGATATCAAAAGTCATCGCTTCATATGTTGGAGGTGTATATAATCCATCCGGCCACCACCCCTGATCCAGAGGCCCGTACTGGAACACAAATTCGTTGTTCAGTAACATTCGCTGCGTACCGTTTTTATCAGGTCCGATAGATGACTTACGCATAGCAAAGTAGCTACCCACTTCGTCGACCACTTTACCGTTACGAACTACAGCAACTTTAAGATCATAAAGAAAAGGCGCATCAGGCGACCATAATTTAGCATTTGCGATAGGCAGCGAGATCTCTTCACTGGCCCCTGTTTCCTGCTCTGCTATTTTAGTTTTACCATCAAAGGCACTTACCCTTATTTTATCACCAGCTACAACAGACTGTACGTTTGCAGAAACTGTAATTGTTCTGGCATCAATATCCGGAGTATGTTTGGTCGAGGCGATATACGTTTTCGAAACACTTTCCAGCCATACTGTTTGCCAGATGCCACTTACCGGTGTATACCAAATGCCCTCGGGCTTCTTCACCTGCTTGCCCCTTGGCTGAGGGCCCTCATCCGTTGGATCCCATACGCTGATGATTAGTTCCTGCTTACCACCCTTTTTAATGAATGCAGTCACATCAAAAGAAAACGGATCAAATCCACCTTCGTGAGTTCCTACTTTTTTTCCGTTTACCCATATTTCCGACTTCCAGTCTACAGCACCAAAATGCAGTAGAATGGTATTTTTCATATTCGAAGGAATACTGAAACTTGTTTTATACCATAGCAAGTTGTCCTTATCCAATGTCTTGCCTACACCAGACAAGGCAGACTCAACCGCAAACGGAACCAGAATCTTACCCTGATATGTTGTTGGAGCACTCGCATCTTTACCTGTTATAGCATAATCCCATAGACCATTCAGGTTTTTCCAGTTGTTAGTTCTGGTGAGTTGTGGGCGGGGATATTCCGGGAGCACATTGCCCGGGCTTACTTTTTCCGCCCAGGGGGTCATAATTTTTCCACCCACCGGTTTCCATTCAGACTGAGCACTTGCGCATATGAACAGGCATGATAACGCAGCTGTTAACAGATAGCTTTTATTCATTTCTTTGTGTGTTGATTAAATTTGGCTTGAAATTGATTTTTATATTTGGTTTATGTGTTTGTAAGCATTGGCCGCATTACATAAACACACACCCAAAGATTATATTTTTATATCCGCTCCCTAAATTCATTTGTATCAAAATTTCTGCATTTTGTCTCAAATAGCTTAAAAAGCAATTTAGATTGGCTATTGAACTTATAAAAGAATGCCTGAAATTCTATAAGTTTGAACCAACATCCAAATTTACCTTGAGAAAACTAAGCATATTCATATTGCTGCTTCTGATTGCAGAAGCACTAAGTGCCCAGCCCTATTATTTCAGAAGATATCAGGTAGAGGATGGACTGTCCAATAACGCTGTCCTATGTGCTTTACAGGACAAAAACGGTTTTATGTGGTTTGGTACTAAAGATGGGCTGAACAGATTTGACGGCTACTCATTTAAAGTTTACAGATTTGATGCCGACGACAATAAAACCATTGGTGGAAGCTCTATTCAATGTCTGGCTGAAGACAAGAACGGATTGCTTTGGGCAGGTACAGAAAATGGTATCTACAGTTACGACAGTGCAAACGAAACCTTTACACCATTGGAAAACGATCCGCACAAGCTAATCAGGTCTATTCTTTTTGACACACACGATAACCTCTGGTTCATTTCCAGGTTAGGCTTGTTTAAATATAACCTTAAAACAAAAAAAATAAAGGAATATCCGCCATCAGAGTATTTCTATGTAAGCGCCTTTTGTGAAACCCCAAATCAGGAACTTTGGTTTGCTACTCCTGATGGTTTTGTGGCACAATACAATACTGTCAGTAATACTTTCACGACTCATCCCATTTTTGACAAGTCTCCTCCCACTTCATCAAAATGGGTTGAAAATATCTATCAGACCAGTGACGGGCATATCCTGATCGGTACCTCGGCTCAGGGTGTGAAACACTTTGACACAAAAACACACACTTATAAAGATCTGCTTTCTCACAGCACGGATAAAAGCAGCATTTATGCCCGTAATTTTATAAAACTTGATGATAATAAATATTGGATAGGCACTGAATCAGGAATATATAGTTACGACCTGAAAACAGGCGCTTCAGTTAATCTCAAGAAGCAATACAACGATCCTTACTCCCTTTCAGATAATGCCATTTACGCATTTTGCAAAGACAGGGAAGGGGGAATATGGGTATGTACCTATTTTGGCGGGATCAATTACTACCCCAGACAGTATGCAACCTTTGAAAAATTTTTCCATAAGGTAGGCGAAAATTCCATCAGCGGCAATGCTGTCAGAGAGATCACACCTGATCAGAACGGCAACCTATGGATCGGCACAGAAGATGCAGGATTGAATAAACTCAGCTTGAGCACTGGAACAGTTTCCAATTTCAAACCTTCAGGGCTTAAGACCGACATTTCACATTCTAACCTGCACGGCTTAATCTCAGACGGCAATGAACTGTGGATAGGTACCTTTGAGCATGGACTTGATGTGATGGACCTGCGTACTGAAAAAGTAATCAGACATTATGGAATTAGCCGCAAGCCCAATCAACTCAGGAGTAACTTCATTTATGCATTTTATAAGACAAGGGCGGGACAGCTCCTGCTTTCCACTACGAGCGGCCTGTATATCTATAACCGGCAGGCAGACAACTTCCGGAATTTCCCATATGTACCGGATTACATGTTCTACACAAGCATTATGGAAGATAATGCCGGGACGATCTGGGTTGGAACAGTAAGAGACGGTATATTTTACTATAATCCAAAAACCCGAAAAGGTGGTTTTTACAAGAATGAAACAGACAACAAAAATAGCCTCATAGACAATCGTATAAACCGAATATTGCAAGATCATGAGCATCATATATGGATCGCTACAGAAGCGGGTCTCTCACGGCTTAACACCAAATCCGGTAAATTTACCAGCTATTCCATCAAGAATGGCTTCCCGAGCAATGTGATTTATGGTTTGTTGGAAGACAAACAAAATAACCTGTGGATCAGCTCATCAAAAGGGTTGCTGCGCTTCAATCCAAAAACTGGAAACCTGAAGACTTATACTAAATCTGATGGATTGCTCAGTGATCAGTTCAATTACAATTCATCCTATAAGGATCCAGAGGGCAACATGTATTTCGGAAGCGTGAAAGGGCTTATAAAATTTAATCCTGCCAATTTCAAAACCGACACATTCAAGCCTCCGGTGTTTATTACCGGCCTGCAGATCAACAATCAGGAAGCAGGTATAGGAGCAAAAAACTCTCCACTAAAAAAATCAGTCCTCACAACCTACAAAATCAGATTAAATCATACCCAGTCGACCTTCAGCATAGACTTTGCTGCATTAAGCTACACTTCTCCAGTAATGACAGAATATGCATATAAGATGGATGGAATAGATAAAGATTGGACGTATCTCAAACAGAACAGAAAGGCGTATTTTACCGATCTTTCAGCCGGTCATTACACTTTTAGAGTAAAGGCGTCCAATAGTTCGGGTGTATGGAATACAAAGGAAACTATCCTTCAGATAGAAATTTTGCCTGCATGGTGGGCGAGCAATCTTGCTTTTGTTGTCTATGGCCTCGGCACAGCTTTGATTATCTTTATCCTGGTAAAGCGGGATCACGGAAGAATCGACCGTAAGAATGCAAGACGCATGGAGGTCTTTGAAAATGAGAAGGAAAAGGAAATATCACACGCTAAAATTGAATTCTTCACCAATGTAGCACATGAAATCAGGACTCCTTTAACGCTGATCAAAGGACCAATGGAAAAGCTGATCAAAAGATCTGCAGAAATCCCCGACATAGAAAAAAACCTGAAGGTTATGAATAAAAATACCGACAGGCTGCTCGAACTTACCAACCAATTACTCGATTTTCGAAAAACAGAAACCAGCGGATTTTCGCTGAACTTCGTAAAAACCAATATCTGCGAAACATTGAAAGATATTACGTTGAATTTTCAGGTTATCGCCGAACAGAGACAGATCAGTTATGAAATCAGGCTCCCTGAGGAAAATTTATTCGCCTATATAGATCTCGAGGCCTTTCATAAAATCATTAGTAACCTGACCGACAATGCCATTAAATACGGCAGGTCCGGAATTACAATCGAATTACTTTCACAGACCTCTGCAAATGAATTCATGACTATTAAAGTTACCAGTGATGGTAAAACAATACCTCATGAAATTCATGAAAAGATTTTCCAGCCATTCTACAGGGCTAAGGAAGCAGAGATCAAACCAGGAACAGGCATAGGACTTTCCCTATCCAGATCATTAGCAGAGCTGCACAATGGCTCACTTACACTTGAAAAAAGCAGTGAAGGTTTTAATATATTTGTACTGAGGCTTCCTATTCATCAGCTTATCGAGTTTAACTTAAACAGTAAATGGAAAAAAATCTAAACCACACCCTTCTTCTTGTCGACGACAATGAGGATATTTTAGATTTTTTATCGGACGATCTGAGCGATAAATACAACATACTCAGCGCAGCGAACGGATCATTGGCCCTTGAGATCCTTCATAGCGAAAGTATCCAAATGGTGATCAGTGACATTATGATGCCGGGAATGGATGGATTTGAATTGTGCAGAACCATTAAATCCAGCGTCGAGTTCAGCCACATCCCGGTAATCCTTCTTACCGCCCGTAACACCTTACAATCAAAAATCGAAGGGTTGGAGCAGGGAGCCGATGCCTATGTAGAAAAACCTTTTTCCCCTGAATTCTTGCAGGTACAGATTTCCAGTCTGTTAAAAAACCGGGATAAAGTAAAAGCTTATTTTGCCAGTTCACCATTACTGCATATGAAAAGTATGGCTTATACCAAAGCAGATGAAATCTTTTTAGAAAAGCTGCAGCAGATCATTAACGGCAGTATCGGTAATCCCGAACTTGATGTAGAACACCTGGCCGATCAGATGCACATGAGCAGACCAACATTTTATCGCAAGATCAAAGCCATTTCTGATTTGAGTCCTAACGAACTCATCAACCTGGCCCGTTTAAAAAAAGCGGTTGAACTGCTTAACAATAGTGATTTAAAGATTTATGAGATAGCCGAGATGATTGGCTATAGTTCACAAACCCAATTCGGAAGAAATTTTTTGAAGCAGTTCGGAATGTCCCCTACCGATTATATCAATAACCAGCAGGGGGACAAGAAAAAGAACAACGAATGGTAACATCTTCTATTTAATATAGAAAGTCTGGCTAAAGGCACCGTTAACCGCAATATCCCAGGCCTCTACCCTAACCCATTTACGGCCCGATAGTTTTGTCTTAAATTGGAAAAGCTGATCACCAAAAGCTTTTGTTTTACTCAAATCTATTTTATCCCGGTATACTTTAGTCCCGTCTCCGGAGATCACTTCCACAAAATTCATAGGGAAGGTCCACATCAGTTTTAATCGAACATCAGCAGTACCATCTGCATTTAATGACAACGTTTCACCCGAGATCTTGCCATTGATCTTCAGTTCCGGAATCAGAACTTCCCCCGTCGAACCAAAGAACTTTCCATTTTGCATGGCGTCCACCACAGGCTGCCAGCCGTCATTAAACCGGGGCAATTTGTCCATCATCATATAATTGACATTCAGGTGTGCATACATTTCATTTTCCGGCGTGATCGTAAAAAGATCAGCCTCTGTGATTACGGTCTTCTTTTCCCCCCAATTATTCATATCATCCAACAAATCAAGTACTCTTTTACCCAGTCGTGGTTCAGAAAGATCGGCTGGCATGGCCTTCCAGGCTGCACCCATAAACCTGTCAGACTTAAAGAAATCTTCATGATTGTAGATGTCAGGCGCATTTACGGACCCCTTGGTTCGTGCGTGTGCAGTCCAGGCAAGCCCTTTCTCAGCTTCCAACAACTTCAGCATATCCTCTTTACTTCCAATATGATACACTTTTCCATAGCCCGGTTTATCTTCCACAAACGGAATTCCAGATGCTCTGGACATGATCCAGTAAACTGGTTTTGGAAAGATCTGAAGCCAGTGACCACCAAAAAATTCATTAGGCTCCTCACCCGGCATCAGAAGAAATTGCTGGTCAGAAAGGCGTTTACATTGTTCGAACAGAGTTTTCAGTTCCAATAGCCTTTGAGGGTCCGGCCCTCTTGGATGTGCGGTGTAGTGGAATTCACCAAGATGTACCATGTCTATCCCCGTTCTTTTAAAGACTTTTACAAAATCCGGTGAATCCGGAACTGGCTTATTGGCCAGCACAACACTCATAATAAATTCATTGTGAAAGTGACTGGACATGGTTTTGAATCCCGGCAGTTTTACATAGCTGTCATTGTGGGTAAATCTTTTCACAGCCGCAAATACGTCAGCTTCTTCTTTGTCACCCAACAGGCAAAAGAAATTTAATCTTTGTTTGGAACCCGGAGGAGCATTAAACCAGGGTACAAAACGTTTGTCACCCTGCAGGTCCTGACGAATGCCTATCCCGTAGCCATCGATCATTTTACGGTATTGATTGCCATACCATGCAAACTTTAGATTAAAGGCTTCATCAAGCGGATAAAAATACTGGTGTGGTGGAGGAAAAAGGGCGAGTGTACCCTCTTTTCCGGTAGCCGCAACTGTCCGATATTTTACCGCAAGATTTATGGCAGTATCTGTCTGTACAGCGGCGGTGCTATTGAGCTTCTCTCCGGTATCCGTCCAGGAGATATTCTTCCAGCTACCAGATCTGTCAACAAGTCCCGCATCATAAACCATCGCAGTAGCGTCTACATCTGTACTCAGAACAGCTGCGATGTTAAACAAAGGGCTTCCGTTGTAAAACGTAACCTCAAGATGACCTTTAAAACGGTCTGCAGTAACATTCCCGATGGTAACAACAGTACGACTACCAATCGTTTTCACTGTTGCTGTCGTTTTCCTGATCATGGCAGCATACGTTTTGTAAGGTCTTTGAGGAACCTTATCAAAGAATATATTCCAGCCATTTTGCGACATTAAATCACGTTTACCAATACTCACCAGGAAAGCCGGATCGAGACCTTCTGCAATCGTTTTCATTGTACTGCCATCAGCAATGGCGATGAGTTTAAACAGGGGCTTTCCTTTTTGAAGGTCGAAGCTCATCCGTCCTGTCTTTCCCGTTCCTACCGGCCAACTAAAATTCAGCACACCACCCTTTTGACTTGCCACAGCTTCATTTTCTGTGTTAAACTGCTTTAGATCAACTTTGATCTGAGCGAGTGTAGTTATTGCAGAAAGCAAACCGAACATTAATAACAATAAAGATCTCATAAATATATTTTAAACGTTTTAATTATTTAACTACAGGAAAGGCAACAATCCGCACTTTCGTAAAACCAAATGGCACCAGCGTAAGTCGTTCGACCTTTTCATCAACTTCACCCTTATAAATCCCGGTTCGATCGGTCACAGGTTGTCGGGCCACACCTTCTACCACTTTCCATGAAGGGATCTTTTTCCCGGATGCCATAATCTCTATTGGTGCATTCTGCAGGTTCCATATAAACTTCTGCTGAATTGGCTTTGTTTTCACCACAAGATATTTTGCCGGGTCTTTAACAACATCTTCAAGCAGGCCATAGTTCCAGTCAGATTTTGGATATACACTGAAATAATCACCCTCTTCTTTTTGATTTCCTTTTTCCCAGCGTTCTTCCAGTTTTAATGCATAAACCAGAGGGCCACGCTCAATAGTACGGGAATTGCGGCCCCAATTGCTTGTACTCAACTGCATGGGCAACTTGAGTGTCACTTTGTCTTTATTTTTCCACTTCTGCGACAAGGTAGCAATGGTGCCTCCCTTAGCAGTCTGTACCTGAATACCATTAACAGATATCTGAGCTTCCTGACACCAGGATGGTATCCTGAGTTCGAATGGAAAACTAAGCGACTTTGTAGTACTTATTTCAAAATTAATCTCATCCTCAAATGGGTAACTGGTATTTTCATTGATGGTTACCTGTTGGTTATTGATCCTTGTCGTGATCACATTTGGTGCATATACCAGTGCAGCAAGACCATTTCCGGCAGTCTTATACCATAAACTTTGGGTATACTTTGTCCAACCCTGGTGCATATTGGCGAGGCAGCATGTATAACCGCTGCGCATACCTAAAACATTATTCATCTGCCTATCAAAAGGCAATGAAAAATCAAATACACCCCTGCTGATCTCTACCTGGTTAGCGATCTGAAAATATTGTTTGTTGTTAAAATCATCTGTCGTTTGCGGAGGCAAGGCATTAAAAGTCATCCTTTCCAGCGCATCCATATATTCATTGTCACCTGTAATCTCGATGATCTTTTCCAGCGAGTACATGGCCTCTACGGTAGCGCAAAGTTCCACACCTTGTGTTGGAAGATTACCATGCAGATCTTCATCAGCAGAAAAAACACCCATCGGTAAGCCGTGCAAGGTCATCAAATCTCTGAACCCTGTCTTCAGACCTTTAAGATATTTCACATCACCTGTTCGCTGATAATCAATAGCAGGTGTTTTAAGCGCCATGCCGACATTAACTCCGTGTCTGTTCATCCATTGAGCATCATTCTGCTGTGTTGCCGCACCGATCACCCAGTCCCGGTTACTCAGCAGGTCACTCCATGGAAAAGCCTGCTTCTGGATCAGATCTGCCAGTTCCAATAGCGCTCTATCACCGTTTATAGTGTACAGCCACTGTACCATCATGGCATTGTCATGTCCTCTTGATGTAGCCCACTCAGTCCACTTGCCAATATTGGCTTTTTTTAAAGCCTCCTTCTGGTAAGCAAAGTATTTCTCCATAAATGAGATCACTTTCTTATCACCAGTAGCAGAGTAATATTGTTGCATTACTTTCAACATCACCATTTTAGGCCACCAGTCATCTCCATTCTCCGGATGCTGAAGATCAATCTGTTTTCCTTCGCGCTCGGCATTTGTAATACCGCCAAAATAACCCGAAGGCCTTTGATGATCCAGCGTCCAGTTGATATACTTCATTACCTTTTGCTTTAGCACGACATCATTAAGCTGCCACGCCAGAGGAACAGCTCCGTCAAGCCAATAAGGTGTCTCTTCCCATGCATCACCCTTTCCGCCCAGCCAGCCATTATCATTTTTCAATTTGTCATGAACCTCATCCAAATGACCGGTAGTACCGGCAAGCATAATCTGTAACTGATCCTGAAGCCAGCCTTTGGGTTTAATTTCACCAAGCGCGACCTCAGTGTACTTAGGTTTTACAAATCCAGGATCTCTATCAGCAGTTTTTTTTTCATCGGAAGGCTTAAATGCCAGCAATGCAAATGCAAATGAAGCAAACAGGGTCTTGTGGTTCATGAGTGTATGGTCAGTATTTGGTTATTTATAATTTAGCAAGTTAAGAGATTGCAGGGATTTATATCACTACAATCTGTCTCAAAATTTCGATAATTAATATCATACGCATTCACTTTTTGCAACCCGGCAGGGTTGGCAATTTCGATCTTCATTAAGATCCTCCTTAATAATAGAAGATCAATTAGGTTTTAGCTGCAGATTGTCTTAATTTCACGATAGGATAAGGTAACTTTTAAAAACCAGTTTATCCGGCCAAATTAAACATACATGAACCGTAATTTGATATTCATCCTTATCGGGCTTTCCTTTGCCTTATCTTTGCATAGTTATACTACAAAAAATAATACTTCCGATGATGGTAAACAGTGGGCGGAATATCTCGGCGGCCCCGACAGGAACCACTATTCATCACTTTCCCAAATTAACACCACCAACGTCAGTGAACTTGAAAAAGCCTGGGAATATAAAAGCGGTGATTCCGGACAGGTGCAATGCAATCCACTTATTGTAAGCGATATACTATTTGGTGTAACTGCATCAAATCAAGTTTTCGCCTTAGATGCCGCAACCGGAAAGGAAAAGTGGAGATATAGACAAACAGGCGAAGGGACATCCAATACCAACAGAGGCATAACCTATTGGGCAGACGGAAGCGATAAACGTATTTTATATGCCTATAATTCGTCGCTCTATGCTCTGAATGCGGAAACAGGCAATCCCATTGCATCGTTTGGCGAAGCAGGAAGTATAAGCCTCAAAACCGGGCTGGAACCCAATGCCAAAGACCGCTATGTCGTATCAAATACCCCCGGAACACTCTTTGAAGATCTTATTGTTATGCCTATGCGCCTCGGAGAAGACGAAGGTGCTGCAATCGGCTACATACAAGCTTTCAATGTCAAAACAGGAAAGCTGGCCTGGGTATTTAAAACCATACCAGATCCCGGACAACCCGGAGCAGAAACCTGGCCGGCCGATGTGAAACAGAAAGCTGAAGTAGGTGGAGCCAACAACTGGGCAGGAATGGCCATAGACCGGAAGAGAGAGATCATCTTCGTGCCCACGGGATCGGCCGCGTTCGACTTTTATGGCGGCAACAGAAAAGGTAAAAACCTATATGCCAATTGCTTACTGGCATTAAATGCACGTACCGGCAAATATATCTGGCACTACCAGATCGTACATCATGATGTCTGGGATAGAGATCTGCCCGCCCCTCCTAATCTGGTAAAGGTCAGGCACAACGGCAAATTCATTGATGCCGTGGCACAGGTAACCAAACACGGCTATGTATTTCTCTTCGACAGAGTTACAGGAAGACCTTTATTTCCTATAGACGAAAAGCCTTTCCCTGTTTCTGATGTTCCTGGTGAAAAGACCTGGCCCACTCAGCCGATCCCGAGACTACCATTACCCTTTGCCCGTCAAACCATTAGCGAAAAAGACATCAGTATGATCGCTGAAAACAGAAATGAACTCCTGGAAACATTCAGAAATGCCAGGAAGGGTGTTTACAAGCCACTAAGCCTCATTACACCAACTATTTTGTTACCCGGCGCCGATGGTGGAGCGGAATGGGGCGGAGCAGCAGTAGACCCAGATGGGATCATGTATGTCAATTCCAACGAAATGCCCTGGTTATTCAGCTTAAGCCTGAAGGAAAAAACGAATGAAAAAGCTGAACTGAGTTCCGGTCATTTGTTATATAACAGTACCTGCGTTACCTGTCACGGGCCAGAACAAAAAGGCAATCCTGCCAGTGGATACCCCTCACTGGTCAATATTAAAGAACGGGTAAGCAGGAAAGAGATCGCCAGACTTATAACCTCAGGTCGCGGTATGATGCCAGGTTTCAGCCACATTACCGCTCCCCAAAAACAAGCCATCATCGACTTTCTCTATCATGAAGAAAAGACAGAAGCACCTACATTATTAGCCGCAGGCAGCAGCCAGGTCTCCGGGAATCCGTATAAGTTTGACGGGTATAACAAATTTTTAGACAACAATGGCTATCCCGCAATTAACCCTCCCTGGGGAACACTTACAGCCATAGACCTGAACACCGGAAAACATTTATGGAAAAAAACATTAGGTGAACTTAAAGAATTAACAGCTAAAGGCATTCCACCCACAGGTACGGAAAACTATGGTGGGCCTATAATAACTTCTGGCGGCATCTTGTTTATTGCAGCGACCAAAGATGGGATGTTAAGAGCATTCAATAAAAAAGACGGTACACTACTGTGGCAGACCGAACTCCCTGCCGCAGGCTACGCTACACCGAGTACCTATCAGGTAAACGGACGTCAGTATATCGTAATTGCTTGTGGCGGTGCTAAACTCGGAACAAAAAAAGGTGATAGTTATGTAGCCTACGCGCTGAAAGAGAAATAAGATCAGGAAGACAAGGGGAGCGTAAACCAAAATGTGCTGCCCTTATCAACTTCGCTGTCCACACCTATCTTTCCATGGTGTTTTTTAACAATTTCCGAGCTGATATAGAGACCCAGACCAAGGCCGGAATACTGACGACCGGTATTATCCACCCTATAAAATCTTTCAAACAAATGTGGAAGCTCCTCAGGTTTTATGCCCGGTCCTTTATCACTCACAGACACTATGGCCATGCCATCCTTTATACCTATAAAAACTACAATTTCAAAAGACTCGTAGGCATATTTTATCGCATTATTGATAAAGTTGATCAACACCTGATCAATCTTATTGGGATCAGCATTGACCTCAAGTGTCTTATCACCTTTAATCCTGATTTGGTATTGATCCTCCAACCTTATTTCTTCACAGCAGCCACTGATGAGATCGTGCAGATTAACCGGCACTTTATTCAAATGAAGTTGTCCACCTGCAAATTTAGAGGCGTTCAGCAGATCTTCTATCAGCACACTTACTCTGTTCATACTTTTTGCAGACTGGTCCATCAGTTTATGAAACAATTCTGAATTCACTCCGGTATTTAATCTTCTCAGTAATTGCAACGAAGCCTTCAAACTGGTGATGGGTGTTTTTAACTCATGGCTAGCCACACTGATAAATTCATCTTTTTGCTGAGTGATCTTACGCCTGTGTGTCACATCCATGAATGTTGCAATACCGGCGATGATATCATCGTTTTCATTTCTGACAGGTGCCGCGTTGATTGAAATATAAAAACGTTCCTCTTGGGGCGGCTGTATCCCAATTTCCTGGTCATAAACAGGTAATCCGTTATTTAACGCAATATATACAGGATGCTCTTCCCTGGGCAGCGGACTACCTTCCAAGGTTACATTGGTCCAGCTCGGATCATCATAAAGATTGATAATACTCTGCTCCTCATTTAAACCGAGAATTTTCTTAGCCATTGGATTTGCATAGCTAACACTGCCATCAAAATTAACAATCACAACTCCTTCAGCCATCGTTTCGAGGATCCTGGTCAATTGTTCCTGATTATTCCTAAGCTCCTTTTCGATCAGTATTTTTTGCTGAATGCTATTCTCCAAATCTTTCGTCCGCATCTTAACAGTCTCCTCAAGATGAAGATTGAATTTGCGTGTCAGGGCCTGCGCGGCCTCAAGCTCCACATTTTTTTCCCGCAGCAACCGCTGACTCTTCTTTTGTGCTGTAAGGTCCGTCATGATTACACTCATAGACAATCCTTCTTCCAGGCTAAGTATGTTTAAAGAAATTTGTATCGGAACAATAACTTTATTACTGCTTAAAAGACTAAGCTCCCCTTTGCTGTTATGCTGCCAGGCACTTTCAAACAGCTTTTCAAAATAGGCCTTATCAGATTCTGCAACAAAGCTGATGAAAAGCTTGCCTGTAATTTTTTCAAGTGGAAGATTCAAAAGAGAAGCAAACTGAGAATTGGTATATAAAATGTTACCATCCACACCCAATGTCACTGCACCTTCCGTCATTTGCTCAATGAAGATCCGGTAAGTCTGATCAGAATTTTTTAGAGTGAATAGCTGATGTCCATTTTCCGATTTCATTACCAGGGCGTCCACTTCACCATTTCTGATAGCTTCGATAATATCTGTAGCCTCTTCAAGCGCAATTTCTTTT
The DNA here is from genome assembly GCA_035264385.1 of Pedobacter sp. Taxonomy (GTDB): domain Bacteria; phylum Bacteroidota; class Bacteroidia; order Sphingobacteriales; family Sphingobacteriaceae; genus Pedobacter. Next base: position 4,329 of record DATFQH010000117.1, on the reverse strand, counting down.
GCCTGCAGATCCGCTTTTAATTTATCCAGCTCTGCCAGTAATTCGGAATTTGATCCTCTTTTTTCCACCTGATCCTCCATTGCTTTTAACTCAACCCAAGTCCCCTTAACACCTTAAACTTGTCAGACATATCGCCTATTAATCTTTTTGTAGGCCCGGGGTGTGTTTTTATCAGTACCGGAACCGCTGTAACATTATCACGCATAACCAACAATGGCTGCTGGTGCGCGTCTATGATTTCAAGTTCATAACGATCTGAAAGATGTTCAGAAAGGATTTTCTGCAAATTATTTATTGCCCTGACGGAAACAGCGGACGTACCCGTAACAAATAGTCTTAGTTTAAAGACCGTATCGTCAGTATCTTTCCAGTCCGTTGGTTCGTTATACACACTCACGATCTAAGATATTTTCCTTCTTCTAATGTCAAGACCAACAAGAACCTTCTCTTCGTTGGAAAGGTCACCTATAATTTTGCGCACCGGTTCAGGCACCTTCTTTACCAATGTCGGTATCGCCAGAATCTGGTCCCCCTCAGCAAGCTGAGGATGAACCAACAGGTCAATAACCTCTATGGAATATTCACCATGCATATGTTCCTCGCAATATTTTTTCAGATTGCTCAGCGCAGTGACCGATTTCTGGGTTTTGCCTGCCACATATAGCCTCAATTCATATTTCTCTTTCAAAACTTTATTTTTCTTTAGTAGTTTTTTTATTTTCTTCAGTCTTGAGTTTAACACCTTTTCTCAGATCAGTTATCTTCTGACGTGTCACAGCCTCAGCATCTTTTTTGATTTCCTCTTCAAAGTACACCTTATTAAGTTCTTCTTCAGTAGACTCAAATTCCGTCTTCAGGCTCTCAATACGTGCCTCCAGCACTTTACGTTTTCGTATCAGTTCACGGTCTTTGCGGCTAATGGCATGACTATGCAACAGATGTCCAGTTTCTTCAAGCAACTTCTGTGCCTCTCGTGCGGAACCTGTGAGTACACCCTCAGGCCCCAGATAAACATCTATCAAATTGAGCCCCGTGTCTTTGATCACAAATTCACGTATCTGATTAGAATGCCGCATACCTCTGGATTTGATCACATATAGCCCCCTGTTGCGCTCACCGTTCATTTCAATATCCTTAATTTGTATCCATGCATCTACCAGGGAAGAAACACCTTCATCTGTCTGATCGTTCACAATAGTATTCATAGCGAGCGCAGTAAACATCACTGTAATCTGCTCTGACTGTAGAAAATCGATTAATCTCACCAGCATAGACTTTACGTCACTTACAGAGCCAACTGTAATCAGATTGGTAATCGGATCCAACACAACCACATCAGGTCTGAATTTTTTTATTGCCTTATGAATGGCCACAAGATGCATCTCCAACCCATACAAAGTCGGCCGCGAAGCATAAAATTCAAGTAATCCGGCATCCTGATACTTTTTAAGATCAATACCTATCGAATGCATGTTCCTGATAATCTGCATAGGTGATTCCTCAAACGCAAAATACAAGCTGCGTTCACCATTCTCACAGGCATGTTTGATGAAACTTGCTGCGATACTTGTTTTACCCGTTCCCGCTGTACCAGATACCAGAACACTGCTCCCTTTGTAAAATCCCCCTTTACCGAGCATATTATTCAGCTCATCTATACCTGAAGACACGATGTTGGTAGAAACCGGTTTATCCAGCCTTAATGAGGTAACTGGCAATACAGAAATACCTTCCTCATCAATCAGAAACGGATATTCATTCGTTCCGTGAAGCGTACCTCTGTATTTTACAACCCGGAGTCTTCTTGTCGAAATCTGGTTGATAATTCTGTGATCAAGTAAGATCACGCAGTCAGATACATATTCTTCCAGCCCCTGTCTGGTCAGTGTTTTCTCACCACGCTCTCCGGTAATGATAACTGTAACGCCCTTATCTTTCAGCCAGGTAAAAAGTCTTCTCAATTCAGCTCTCAATATGCCCTCATTCATAAGGCCAAGAAAAAGATTTTCAATCGTATCAAGCACTACACGTTTAGCACCAATACTATCTATTGCATATCCGAGTCTAATGAAAAGTCCTTCCAGGTCGTACTCTCCCGTTTCCTCTATTTCAGTTTTATCAACATGAATGTAATCCACTTTGATTTTCTTTTCCTGTTGGAGTTTTTCCAGGTCAAAACCCAGGGAGGCAACATTTATTGCTAATTCTTCAGGTTTTTCTTCAAATGCTATGAAAACTCCCGGTTCGTTATAAAGTTCAACGCCCCTCACAATGAATTCAAGGGCAAACAACGTTTTACCACAACCCGGGCCACCGCAAATCAATGTTGGTCTGCCGGTCGGCAGGCCGCCCAGGGTAACTTCGTCCAAACCCGGTATCCCGGTAGACGTTTTGGCCAGTTCATTGATTCCGGCCTGCTTTTCAGCATGAACTTTTTTGCGCGTCATAGCTATTAGTAATACTTATAATAATACAATGAAATTGTTCTTTCCCTTAGTGCATGTTGTTTTAACTGTCACACAACAAACAAGTACTGGAACAGCACAGAAGGCTAGAATGTTTTTAAAATTTTCCAATTCGAATTATTCAGATCACTATCACATCTAACCGGCCTGATTCATCCGTGACCTTTATATCCGATCTGATTACACACGCTGAAAAAAGCAGAAACCTTATCTTATTCATACTGGAATTCATTTAATTATAGATTTATTTGGCTAATCTAATATATACATTAGATTTCTTTAAAAACTGGCAAAAGCCTGCGCAGTATCGAAAAAAAGAAAAATAGAATCTCATTTCATGAATATTTTATAGATTCATGCAGAACAACAAGATATCGTTTTATGAACCTGAAATTAATTCTCCCCCTCTTCCTGTTACTTTCTCCCGTTTTAATCGCAGCTCAGCAAATCCCCTGTAATTGCGTTGAAAACTTAAATGAAACCATCGTAAAAGCAGAAGCCAATTATGCCGGCTTCCCTATTAAAGTAAATACCAGGAGCAGATCAGCTTACGACAAAATGGTTAATGATCTTAAAATCAAGGCAGTGAAGGAAAACAATACCAAAAAATGCTTTTACATCATAAAGGAATATGTAAGATTTTTTAAGGACAAGCATTTTTCATTAACCTATCTGAATAAAGACGATTACGACAATGAAACAGAAACCATAGACGAGGCCTATTTTAAAACCCTCAAACCCGGGAATTCCGTTAGCCCGGAAGGCATATGGATAAATGCAGACAGTTCCGTCACCCTGGGCATTAAAAAATTTCCTGGTAATGAATATAAAGCCATCATCCTCAATGCCACAGATAAAAAACTCACAAAAGGTTTGGTATATTTCTCTCTAAAACCACATAAAAAGGGCTACCTCCTAAAGCAATACAATGTGTTTAACAGTATAGACTTCTATGCACAACAAAGAAACGGCCTCTTACAGCTTTGGAATTTTTCACTCTTCGGAAGAATTTTACCAAAAGAAATGACCAATGAGGAGAAAAAGGAATTAAGTACCTGGAAAAACAATAACAATGGACTGGATTTCAGGCAACTTGATGAAGAAACCAGTTATATTAAAATTCCAACCTTCTTTAACAATGACAGTAAGATCGAAAAATTGGTTGCGGCCAATGATCAGTCCATTAGAAAAAGTAAATACCTAATAATAGATCTTCGTGGAAATGGAGGTGGAAATTCAGGCTGGAGTTTTCTATTGCCCTATGTAATGACCAACCCAATTCAGCAGGACAGCCCACTGCTCCGGATTTCAGACGACAATATCAAGCTCAAAAGATCAGAAATGGAATACGTCGTCAAAAACCCACTGCCTCCGGAAATCAAAAAATACTATCCTGATGCGTATGTATCCCAGCTTAAAAAGATTTATGAAGAATTGCCAACCGCCAGCAAAAGCTTTAATGCGATCCCAGGATTAACTATCCCGGTTGACTCCATACTCAGTAAACCTTCCAGAGTAGCATTAATCACCGACGAACTTTGCGGTAGCTCAGCAGAATATTTTTTTCACTTGATGAAACAAAGCAAAAAAACTACACGGTATGGTAGCAATAGCGTCGGAATGATGGATTATGAAGGCCCCGGTACAACCACACAGTTACCCTGCAAAGAACTTATTTTGATGATCCCAGTTTCAAAATCCAGTTGGACGGATGAAAACCCAATTGATGAAACCGGTTTCAGTCCGGACGTTAAGCTTAACATACCAGGAAAACAATGGATCGAATACATCATTAAAGATATGAAGCGCAATAAAATCTGAGGAAGCTGAACTTCTCTTTTATACAGCATAATATCGAAAATAT
>DATFQH010000116.1:0-21087 GCA_035264385.1 Pedobacter sp. | reverse complement strand
TCCAGTGTTTCCGGATAAGCTATGCTGACACAAGGCTCATTGACCTTCAGGCTCGAAGACCATCCCATTTCCGCATACGGCCATTTGCCCTTTTCAATGATCTTCAGCACCGCCACATCCGGCATGTTCTGCTTATCCGCAAAACCAATCCTGCCTAAACCAAGAGCCAGGTACTCTTTCCCGTCTGTGAAAAATATCTTATAAGTTCTGCCCGGAACAGCAGCATGCGCGACAGTAAGAATATGCCCCTCTTCAGTCACCACCACACCACTGAACTGTGCGCTGGCCTGCTGTTTGGTAACCGAGTCAAACCCCCAAATGCGCACGCTGGTGGCATAAGCTTTCTTGACAGCCAGCCCAACGGTGGCCTCTATATTTTTTCTGTCAAAAGTCTGGCTGTGTACATCAGCCGCAAAAAAGAGCAGGACGAGCCATGCAAAAGCGAAAGCGTATTTTTTCATGTAAGTTAGTAAAGCGGTAAAATTAAAAAAAGCCGGTAAGATTTACCGGCTTTCTAATAAAATATGTTTAAAATACCAAACTATTTAGCTTCTTCGTACATCGGACGCTCCTTTTTTATGATAGCAGCTCCGATCAAGCTTACAATTAAACCAAAAAAAGTATAGGTAACTCCGGCAGCAAAGCCAATGAAATATACCATAGAAGACCTCATCATTTCCACACCTTTGATTTTATTTTCATCATCTCCGGCAGCCTGTATCGCCGCATTGAATATTTCCTCTTTGGCCCCGGTATCCAGAACTAAATAATAAATGAGTAAGATCAATGCAACAAACAAACCGGTATACGCCGCGACCTTAAAGCCCCCGGAGAATGCCTTCCCAAAAGAAATGTAACCACCCAGTTCCTTTTTGTAATTAGTTTGAACATACACTACCGACAGTATAAAGGGTATGTATGACAGAACTGAAGAAATGATTCTTTCGGTCACAGTGATCGTCTGGCTATTCTGGTCGATGCCAAGAAACTTAAACACATACATCAACACCAAAAAGTAAACAGTATATGCGATTGCAGCCTTAAACGCCAGCTTGTTCGGCTTATATTCCTGTGTATAAATTTGATCTTCCATGATCTCCAAAGATTAATTATTCAAATTAAAATTAGCAATTAAAGCATAAACCGCAACATCAAACTCTTTGTTATTGCTGTACTCTTCCAGCTCTTTAGCAGTTTTTTCATCAGGTTTAGGCTGATAAAAGAACACCATGAATGGCACAAACAGTTCTTCCATCTCTTCACCCAGTTCGATCATCCCGGCATGGCCGCAAATATCTTCCACACTCGACTCTACCAGCTGCTGATTGCTGATCAGGTCCTCATAAATGTGAAATTCATCCTGAAACTCATCCTCCTCAACCAATAAGAACTCCTTCAGGAAATCTCCCAGTTCCGGTTTAATATTTTCATCATGGCATTCATTGATGTAAAGCAGCAGGTTCAGCAATTCGGTACCCCTGTCTATCGTATCCTCTTCAATATCTGCCCACTCGTCAGACTCCAGGTAATCTTCTTCCAGTTTTTTGATGTCATTTGAAAAGAAGTTGATCATCAGCAGATCGAAGAAAACCTCTCTCAGTTCATCAAACGAAGGATGTTCATCGAAAACCTCATCAAACTCAGCCACCTTTTCCAGGAAACCCAGATCTTTGCTAAAAACCTCTACCAGACTGTCTTCCAGCTTTACAGAATCGTTTCCCGAAACTGATGCAAATTTATCTAACGACGCGATCAGCGCAACTTTTACATGATTATCCATAAGATTGTAATTGTTTATTGTTGTATACCAGCTCCACTTTGCCGGTCAGTGTTTTGTTGAATAAAGGAGAATTGGCCGACTTGGAATAATTATGTTCCGCATCAAAAACCCAGGTCTTTGAAGGATTATATACCGTAAAATTCGCCTCAGTTCCCTCAGCGATTACTGGGATTTCCAGTCCAAGCAGCCTGCGCGGATTAACAGCCAGCTTTTCTGCGATCTGTGCCGCATCCAAACCAGCCCTGATCAAAAGCGGCAAAACAGTTTGCAAAGCAATCATTCCGTAAGCAGCAATTTCAAACTCTACATCCTTAAATTCTATTTCATGCGGGCGGTGCTGCGAAACCACAGCATCTATCGTCCCGTCCTTTAACCCTGCAAGTAAGGCCTTCACGTCAGACTTTGCGCGCAAAGGTGGCTTCACCTTATAGTTACTATCAAAATCATTCAGCAATTCTTCCGTAAACACCAGGTGATGCGCCGCCACATCACAGCTGATCCTTAACCCCTCTTTTTTTGCTTTTTTAATCAGCGCTACTGATCCCGAAGTAGAGACCGTACTGATGTGCAGCGGCGCATTAAGATAAGAGGCCAGAAAAATATCCCTGCTGATGTGCATTTCTTCCGCCAGCGCAGGAATGCCCTTCATCCCCAGCAGTACACTCGTGCTGCTTTCATTCACCTGCGATTTTCCCGCGATCGATTTGTTCTCAGGATAAACCATCAGCAAGCCGTCAAAACCCTGGGCATATTGCAGCGCACGGCTCATAAAACCATCATCCGCGATCGGCTTATCGCCCTCTGAGAAAGCAATCGCACCGGCCAGTTTCATATCATATAGCTCCGCCATTTCCTTCCCTTCCAGATCTCTGCTCAGGGCACCTATCGGATACACATCTACCAAACCACCCTTCGCCCTGTTCAGAATATATTCCACCTCAGCCTTAGAATGTATTACCGGGCGGGTATTGGGCAACACCGCCAGGCCTGTGAAACCTCCGGCACCGGCAGCCGCAGTTAACGTTTTAATGTCTTCCCTGGTCTCAAAGCCCGGATCTCCTGCAGAACAGTTCAGGTCAAAGAAGCCCGGAGACAGTACTGCGCCCGTTCCATCAAAAATTTGTTCGCCCGATGAAGTCTTAAGACCCGTACCTATTGCCGTAATCTTTCCCTGTTCTACACGAACATCGCATTTCTTTTGATTGAACTGGCTGTTTGGATCGGCAATGGTTATGCCCGTGATGAGGAGGTTCATGTTCCTTGTATGTTTTTCGACTGTTTATAATTTGTTTCTTTATTTGTATTGAAGCAATCTGGTAATTCGTCCCAAATGTGGTTTGAAAAACTACGATGGTTTTGCTTTATTAAAAAATCTGATCAACAATATTTCAATGGCTAAAAAAACAACAGCTAAAATTATACAAAGTTTCCATAACTCCGTGCTGTTATTTTTTGCCGAAATGTTCAATGAAGCGGCATCCCGTTCGGCATTAAAGACAGATAACTTCTGCCCGCCAAAAAGAGTTTTGAGTTCCTGTTCTGAAGCATAGTGCATGTCAGATTCGGCCCTATTGTCGTTAAAAGCCACAACTGCCAGTACCGTATCCGCCTTTTTCAACTCATAAAAACCAGGTTTCTTTACCTGATCGGCTATATAAAGCGATGTCTTGCCGGGCGTTTGCCTCAACTCAGGAATCACTTCGAAACCAGCAGACACCAGTTTCAGCGACTGGTTGTTCAGCAGCGTTATCTTTTTACTTTCCAGCAGGTTGTCTTTGCCAATGGTATAGAACAACGGCTGTTCCCTGGCACTCCCAAAAGCAGCCTTGTACATCAGCGGCACAAACAGCGGATGCTTAGGCAGATTACTGTCTTTCAGGTCTAAAGAGGTAGAAGCCAAATAAACCTTACCGGCACCCAGCGTATATTTGGCCAGGAGCGATCTGCCTAAAGGCAGCTGTAAAATACCTTCCCTGCTGCTCCGGCTCTGATCAGCATAGCTGAAATATCTGGAAACCACCGGAAGATCCATATTCGCAGGCACCTGGTCAAATACATCCCTGAATACAGGATTTTTAAGGTCAATGGTACTGGATACCGGAAGGCCAGTGATCAGCTGCTGTACCGGGGGAAGAGACAATCCCTGCAAAAAACCGTTATATACTGAGCCTCCCGCATCGAGATCCGGAAATATGATGACCGAGCCACCATTTCCGATGAAGCTTTTTAATTCCTGTGCCAGACCTGAAGAAGGTGCCTTCAGACCACTCAAAACGATCAGGCTATATTCCGGAAATGCAGCGTACCTGATGTTAGACTCCGGCATTTCAGTTAGCTTGAAATAATTATCCGAGCCGAACAGGGCACGAATGTATTTCACATCCGAATGACCGCCATCAATATTCAGTACCCGAAGTTCCCTGCTCACCTCAAAACTAAAATTCAGTTCATCATCAAAAGTCAGCGGAAAATCTTTGATGCTAACAACAGCTCTCTGCCAGCCCGCCTTTAAACCGCTAAATGACAAAGTATCCTTTACCGTTTTACCTGCGCCTACAGCCACATTGCCAATCGCTTTCTGCTGGTTATTGACCAGCAACTTCACAGGCACGCCCGCAGCATCTTCTTCACCGTAATTTTTCAACTGAACCACCATGCGCTCCGCTTCACCGGGCTTGTGGACCGGCGATAAGCTCCAGACACTATCTACAGAGATATTGGGCAAACTATTGGCATTCAGCTTCACAAAATTATAACTGATATCCCTGCCTCCAGACATTAACTTTGTCCCGGCAAAGGTTTTCTGAAAATCAGACAGCAGGTAACAGATCTGGTTGCTCCCGCCTTCAGCCTGGATCCTGTTCAGCACCTGTTCCAGACTGCGGCTCGCCGGCGAGATCCTGAGCTCATCCAGTAACTGTATAAACGCTTCTCTGCCCAGTAACCTCTGGTGTTTTCCTTCAAAATCATTTGTGATCAGCTGAAACCGGTCATTCAACCCATAGCCGTTTGCAATTTCCCTGGCCTTACGTTTCGCCTCATCGAGCAGGCTGCCTTCTTTATTGACAGTTTCCATGCTATAAGAATTGTCGATATAAATGCTCACCACACTCTTCAAAGAAGGGTCAACTGCGGTATCTGATGAGAGAAAAGGTCTTGCAAAGGCAAGCACCAGAAACAACACTGCCAGTATCCGGCATAGCAATATCAATAAATTCTTTAGCCGTTCGCGTGATGAATTTTGCTCTTTTGCTTCCCTAAGAAACTGTACATTACTAAAGTAAACCTTCTTAAATTTCCTGAAATTGAATAAATGAATTACAATAGGAATGGCTATTGCCAACAGTGCGAAAAGAAAACCTGGGTATAGGAAATTCATTAAAAACCAAAGGTAGAACTTTTACGGGAATTATCACATCCCGCAGGCCGATCACATGAACTTTTTCATAGCATCCCATAAGGTTTCATCCAGCCTGTAAACATCAGGTCTAAACTCCAGATGCCCCTGTTGCAACCATGCCGTCCTGTAATTGATCAGGATATCCACATCCTTCTTTACACCGAACCATTTCGGCTTCAGTTTAAATACATTTACTGTATCGGCCTTTTTAGCCAGCTTTTTTCTGTAGCGCTCCATCCGGGTCGTGTCCACCGGCGGCAGGTTTACTTCCATTCTAAGATCGTCATACTGGTATTTATCCTTTACCAGGTTTTGCGCAAAAACAAGCGGCTGCTCTATACGTACACAGCCATGGCTGATGGCCCTGTTGGTCAACCTGAATCCGCTCTTGTTATTGGTATCGTGCAGGTAAATGCTCGATCCGCTTTCAAAAACAAACTTAAATTTACCCAATGCATTACCTTCACCGGACCCCTGCTTGAACTGAAAGGGAAGTTTCTCCCGCGGATACTTATTCCACTGAATCGTATCCGGATCACCAACCGGCTTGCCATTGTGGTAAACCTTAATGTTGTTGTTAGACAAATAATAAGGATCCTTCAACGCCTGGTAATAGATTTCACTGCGCGCAATACTCACCGGAATGTTCCAGATCGGATTTACCTGTATAGAATTGAACTTACTCAGCAAGATTGGTGTTTCATGGTTCTTAGGCTTGTCATCCAGGTTCTTCGTTTTCAGGTAATTTTTAATCTTGTCTGCATAACCATCTTCACGCTTACCCCCAACACAAACCTTCATGTGCGTCACCGTATCCTGCCCGTTGAACCAGGTCAGGGAAAAATCAGGAATATTCACCTCAACATACTCATCCCCAAGATCGGGCATTTTCCAGCGCAGGCGCTCCATATTCACCAGAAGTGTCCTGGCCAGAGGACTATTCATACCGGTATCCAGCTTAAAATGAGCCAGCTTTTTCTGCATCACTTTATACGCTTCAGCCTTCGGCTGAATTTCTGCGAGCAATCCCCTTAAATCTTTAGTGCCTAAAACTTTATTTATCGACAAACTATCCGGACGCTCTACCTTAACATAGTATCGGCTAAACAACAGTCGAGGATTAATACTGCCATAATACACGTAATTGTTGTATTTGATCAGCGCCTCGGCAGCATTCAGCTCCAATCGCGCAAGTACAGGATATACCTCCTCTATCGTCTTAAACCTGGTATTCTGCAGGCTTTTCAACATTTCATCAAGCTGGGCATACCTGAAGGAACCAGAATTAAAGCCATGTTCCCTGCTCCTGCCTATGTAGCCCTTCAGCGTGTCCAGCCCGCCATCAGCAAAGAAACGTGTCACCAGGCGCGGTTCCAGACCATTGGCTTTATAATAGGCCTTCAGTACCTTAGGATTAGAAAACTTAATATCGCCTGAGTCCAGGTATTTCAGGAACACCGCATTGTAACCGGCAGTATCGAAGTCTTTAAAAAGTTTGTTTTTGAAGTGTTCAGATAACACCATACCAACCTCAGGAACATCTCTGAACCATTTACAGGAAGTGACAAGTGTACCAAGAAATAGAATAAACAGTAATAGTTTTTTCAAAGCGAGTGGATTAGCGGCAAATTTAGATGATATTTTTCTTTTTGCAGTTATAAATCAAATTCAATGCCAGAGCGCTCAGCCTCAAGAGCTTTTAATGGGCAATGCTTTAGCCTCTTGTCCGGCACATCCGAGCATACAGGATGCCAGAAGTTACACCTGCAATTTTTCCCGGACCCTCTGGAATAAAAAAAATCAGATCCTCCGGAATAAAAAAAGCTGCGAAGTAAATCAATTACTTCGCAGCTTTAATATAGTCTGGCATCCAGGTACCAGCGTGTTCTCCTTTATGAGGTTTAGTTGGTTGCCGTAAAATTACCGGAAGCCATTACTTCCTGTCCACCCGTTACAATACTCAACTTCATTTCACCAATATTCAAATTGGAAGGAACTGCCACGGTGATCGTATTTTCCGTTGTCTTGATCGCCTGAATAGTAACCGTTCCGAATTTAACCAAAGTATAATAATCACCCGGATAAAAACCCGAACCTTTAATCGTAATAATCGCACCGGCAACACCAGAAGCTGGAGAAAAAGAAGTCACTGAAGGCCCTTTGACCTCAAACTCGCCGGGCGCAGAAATTCTGATTCCAGGCAGATCGACAGCCAGTTTCACTTTGCCGGCATTGACGCCCTGAGGTACCACTACACTCAAATTAGTTGCCGAGGTAGCTATAGACCCAACAGCCATGGTACCAAAATAAACCGTATAATTATTATCTTTAATAAAGGCGCCTTTGATATTCACTTCAGTACCCGGAGCTCCGCTTTTAGGAGAAAATCCGGTAACCGTATACGGCTTAACTGTAATCTTTCCGGGCGCAGCCAGTTCGGTGCCACCTAATTTCATAACCAGGTCATAACTGCCCGCCGCAGTATTTAAAGGCACAATAAATTGAAAATTACCCTCATAATCATAGCCCGCAGCTTCATAAGCAGCATCGCCCAGCTTCGCCATCGGATTGTTCTCATAAGGATTCTGCATCGTTGGCAAATTGGTACCCGAAATGGTCAATACCATTCCAGGCATCACTGTTTCCGGTGTCACCTTTGTAATCGCCGGTACAGCCACAGAAAATTCCCCCGGCAAAATTACTTTCTGACCATCGAAAGTGATCGATACCGGTACATTACCGCTTATCCCTGAAGGTACCTGGGTTTGCATCTGATAACCATACTGGATACTTGCAGGCTTGTCTCCAAAATGAACCTGAAACGCACTACCGTTACTGTACTCCGGAAGCAGGTTATCTCCACTAAAGCTAATCATTGTCCCGATAGGGCCTGATTTGGGAGAATAATCTTTAACATTCGCAAGAATGGTAAAATTAGCCGACATGACTACCGGGATATTCCCTATAGTTACCGATACACTGACCTGATAACCATGACGCGCATTAATTCCCGAAGGGATCTCAGCCGAAATTTCGGTGTCACTAACCGAGATCACTTTGGCATCCACACCCTGAAAGGCCACTTTCACTGTTGATAAAACCGGAGAATAAAAATTCCCGCTAATTTTAACTACCTCACCCGACTTTCCCAAGGCTGGTGAAATGTTACCCGCAGAAGGGAGCGGCAAGACCGCACTGATCATGGCGCCAAACGCAGTTCCTTTTTCGTCCCGCACATAAGCCCTTACATAGACCGTATTCTGGTACCCGTAATTGCCGGCGAAACTGAGGTTATTTACCGTCTTGGTAAAAGCACCTTCATTTACACTGCTACCCAATGATACCTTGGTTCCATGAGTTTCGTCGACGACTCCGTTATTAGAATACGCAAAGCCGTAGTCCAGTATTTTGTGTTTCCCTTTACCGATTACATTTCCGTTAAATACCACTAAAATAGGTGACAGCGCCTGTACAGACACCGTTTGTACTTCAGGTACCGAAACAAGATCGTCTTTTTTGCAGCCACCTGCCATCAGCAACAGCACTGCAACACTTAGAAATAATCTTTTCATGCCGATGATCTTAAAAAGCATAACCGATTCTGATGCCGTTCATGAGCGAAGTACCAAACACCGAACTTTCATTCTTTCCTTCAGGTATTGGCTGTAAGTCCTGTCCGCTACCAGTCACGGTAACTTCCGGAAGCTTATATTTCGTTTTCGCATAAGTCAGATTAAACTCATAACCCAAAAAGAAATTCTTCGCCATATAGAAGTCGAAACCTGCCACGGCAGTAAGACCAAATCTTGTATAAGCATTTTCTGTAATTTGCTGCACATAATAAGGCGGCTGACCACCGGAATAGATCACTTGAGTCCAGGCATTTTTGGTCTTGTAAGTAGTCTGATTATTGGACAGTTCCTGACTCGACGATTTGCCACCAAAGGAAAGGTCTGCGCCTACATAGGGCGAAAGCCTGGACGTTCCCTTGAAATGTTTTTCAAAGCCAAGGTTGATGGCAAATGCAGATGTTTTGCGTTCGTCTTTTGAGAAGGTGCTCTGAGTACCATAAGGCGAACCGGTATTAATGGCCGTGTCACGTGAGCTGATGTGCACACCGAACCGAATGGCCAATTCCGTTGTAGCAAAATACCTGACCTTAATCTGGTTCAGTGAATTGTTGAGACTCAAGTTTCCTTTAAAAGGATTGAAATTGAGTTCAGTAACCACCGATCCTGCAACAGGTTTAAATGTTTTCACAGAATCTGCAGGTGTGTTTTGGGCGCTGGCAGAGAGCGCAGCGATTGCGAGAGCGAAGCTGAAAAGCGTTTTCTTCATGATTTAGATAAAATTTGCGCCAAAAGTATGTAAAAAAACAGTGACTGATCTATATTATCATACTAAGTCTTAGTTATTTCTCAATAACAATTTGATAAACTCATTATGATCATTGGATTACTGCTGAAGTATAGTATCCACAAGCTATTCTTGAACTATCGTTAAGCTATCATTGATCTATCTCATTGGATATATCAACGATACGTCAACCATAATTTAACCATAGCGCATAGATACGTCAAATATGAAATAATAATTAACTTAATTACTATTGTGGCAGATATTATTAACTGGTATTACAGATACAACAATATTTGTTTATATTTACAACGTCAGGGGTTTCGGCCGCTGGTATAAAAACTGAATATAAACTAACTTATTATGGCAATAGCTAACGACGGGCCCCAGGGCAGTCACCGTGGGAAAATTGGCAACATGGTATATTATATCCTCAACGGGACGATCGGCAGAAAGACCGGACCTCCAAGTGCCCTTCAGATTCGTCACTGGGCAGCGGTCAAACTCGTATCTACGTTTCTGAGTAAACTGAAAGATTTTATCGGTGTCGGTTTTAGTGCAGAAGCACTGGGAACTACCAAAAATTCATTCAATGTGGCATTTGAGGAAAATTTCGGACCGATTGTAACCGGCCAGTTTCCGCAGTTGGAAATTGACTTCACAAAACTGGTACTTAGTAAGGGAAAGCTTAAACCCGCACAAAATCCTACGGTTACCGAGGTTGCTGAGGGCTTACGGTTCAGCTGGGATACCAACCCCCAGATGGCCTGGGCAGAATCTACAGATCAGGTGATGATGCTGGCATATTTTCCGCTGCTGAAAAAAAGTAGTTTATGTACTTTTTGGCAAGGAAAGGCTTTCAGGCAGCGATGTGCTGGAACTTACCGCCGACCTGGCGGGGCAATACGTGGAAACTTATATATCGTTTGTCTCTTCGGGCAGAAAAGAACTGGCCAATAGCACCTATATGGGTAGTTTCAATAAAAACATATAGGAAATGGGAATCTTAGAATCGGGGCCTTTGGGTCCCTTCCGAAAAAGGGTAGGACCTGTAGTGGGACGCAAACATATGGGTCAGAATGTAATCATGTCGGACTACCATACTTCTAACAAACCAGGCAGCACAGGACAATTGGAAAGCAGGTCCAGGCTGGGTATGCTGAACAGCTTTTTGACTGATATCTCCTGGCTGGTAAACCCGGGATTTGCCAGGTATGCGAAGAAAAAGAGTGCGCTGAATGCTGCCTTTTCTTTCAATTATCCGAATGCGTTTGTTGTCGAAAATAATGTTTTGCAGATCAATTACCCTGCTATCGTTTTCAGCAGGGGGGATATTGTAAGCGCCAGCGGGCCGGAGACTTTCCGGCAAACCAACAGCGTGCTGTTTACCTGGCTGGCCCAGCCCCAGTCGGTGTATTGTCAGTTTACGGATAAGGCTTCCTTTCTGATCTGTAATTCTTCTAAACATCAAGTGGTCATAGCAGACCGGGCAGTAGACAGGCATCTGCTTACATATACCTTAGACTTGCCTGAGGATTTTGAAGGCGATACGCTGCATTGTTATCTCAGTTTCAGTTCGGCAGACGGAAAGTTGCCTGGCAACAGCGGGTATGCGGGCATTTTAAACGGAGTAGCCACTTAGACTGTAATCCTGGGTGTTGCGGTGGCCCGGTTGTGTTTCTGAATGACCCGGGTATCGGATGATAATCAGGGCTCTTTTTTGTACTGATCTTGTTTAAAATGAATAGAAGAAGGCAAATATTTGCATGAAAAAACTTTACATTTAATTGATTATCAAATATTTGTATATAAATAACCTATTGCACTTTATAGTTGGACCGACAGCAATGTATACTTTTGCAACATGAAATATTTACATTCAAAATCTCGTATATTTGTAATATGCAATCACTAATTGTTCGACCGAAGGACCGGAAGCAGATGGCAGCCGTTACAGCTGCGCTGAAAGCTTTGGGCGTTCCTTTCAGAAAGGAAAAGATTGAACAGTATGACCCCGAGTTTGTCAAAAAAATCCAAAAGAGCATAGCCGAAGCTGATGCGGGAAAGATGACCAGAATCGACAAATCGTATTTGAAAGAATTCTTAGGATTGTAGTGGCATTTCAATTGTTTTTTTCTGATCAGGCTACGCTTGAAAAAGAACGGTATAAAAAATCTGGCAATAAAGGGGTACTTAAAAAGTTATTGGGCTTATTAATGAGCTCATTGACCATCCTTTTGAAGGCACCGGGAAACCTGAAGCTTTAAAGCACCATTTGTCGGGTGCATGGTCCAGAAGGATCAACCGCGAGCACAGGATTGTTTACAAGGTTGACGGTACAACGATCACAGTGCTTTCTGTGAGCGGGCATTATTGATTGTGATAATATTTTTGATTTAGCGTTTCCTTTTATATATTTGCATCTCCTCAGAGATGCTAGCCATTGTTGATAAGGAACTTAAAATAAAATAATGAACAATATTTTGAACCATCACTTACATTTGCACCATCGCCAAACGGCGATGTATATGTAATGTTTTGTACTTCAAAACTTGTTTCCGACCTTTTTATTTCTTGTTCAATCGATAATATCATAACCAGCACAATTGAAAACACTTAAAATAGCTATCCAGAAATCGGGTAGATTAAACGAAAAATCAGTAGAGATCCTTAAAAACTGTGGTTTGTCTTTCGAAAACTACAAAAGCTCTTTAATTTCAACCGTTACCAATTTTCCTTTAGAAATCCTTTTCCTGAGAGATGATGATATTCCCGAATATGTTCAGGACGGCATTGCTGATCTTGGCATAGTTGGCGAAAACGTAATCGTTGAGGCCGGTGCGGAAGTAACTTATTTGCAAAAGCTCGGCTTTGGCAAGTGCACACTCAAAATCGCGATTCCTAACGAGAGTAATGTAACCGAGCTGTCTCAGCTGAGCGGCAAAGCCATTGCTACCTCCTACCCTGTTATCCTTGAAAAATATTTAAAGGAAAATAATGTTGACGCAGAGGTCAGGATGATTTCCGGATCGGTAGAGATTGGTCCGGGTCTTGGCCTGAGTGATGCCATTTGTGACATCGTATCTACCGGTGGTACGTTAAAAAGCAACGGTCTGAGACCTTTCTCGGAAGTGATGAAATCGGAAGCGGTACTGATTGGTAAAGCGGGTTCAGACCTGATTCCGGAAGTACAGGAACTGCTGCAAAGGATCAAGTCGGTATTGCGTGCGAAAGAAACCAAATATGTGGTGCTGAATGTTGCCAAAAGTAATCTTCAGAAAATAGTAGACTTGCTGCCGGGTGTAAAAAGTCCGACGGTAGTACCTTTGTTTGATGCTGACTGGGTGGCTGTTCATTCGGTAATTGCCGAGTATGATTTCTGGGAAAAGATCAATAGCCTGAAGGCTGCCGGTGCAGAAGGAATTGTGGTAATGCCCATCGAAAAGATCATCGCATAGCATTAACTAATAGTTAACCATAAACTATAAAACATTGAAAATCTACAGTTATACAGATTTATCTAAACAGCAGATTGAAGATCTTTGTTTGAGGCAACTGGAAGATGACGCTGCCATACTGGAACGTGTAAAAGCAATTGTTGACCGGGTAGAAACGGATGGAGACCAGGCCCTCAGGGATTACGCGCTTGCCTTTGATCAGGTGAAACTGGAACGGTTGTACCTGGATAAGGAAGCGCTTGCTGTCATCGCCGGACTGATTCCTGAGGATGCCCGAAAAGCGATCGATGTGGCTTATGAAAACATTCGTCAGTTTCATGCGGCACAAGCTGTTAAAGAAGAAAAGGTTGAGACCATGCAGGGCGTAACCTGCTGGAGAGAAAGCAGGCCTATCGAACGTGTGGGACTTTATATTCCGGGTGGTTCTGCGGTATTGCCAAGTACTTTGCTGATGCTCGGTATTCCGGCGCAATTGGCGGGCTGCGGGGAGATTGTGGTATGCTCTCCTCCTCAGAAGGATGGAAAAACCAATTGTTATGTGGCCTATGTGGCCATTAAACTGGGCATCGAAAGGGTTTATCTGATTGGGGGTGCGCAAGCCGTAGCGGCAATGGCTTACGGGACGCAAAGCGTGCCTAAGGTGGATAAGATTTTTGGGCCGGGTAACCGCTATGTAACCAGTGCCAAGCAGTTGGTTCAGTCTGTCGCAGGTACTGCAATAGATATGCCGGCAGGGCCGTCTGAGGTTTTGGTAATCGCAGATGAGACTGCCAATCCGTCATATGTGGCTTCAGACCTGCTTGCGCAGGCTGAGCATGGTGCTGATTCTCAGGCAATTTTAGTGGCTACATCAAGGGAAATCATCTCGCAGACGCTTAAAGAACTTGAAACACAACTGAACGAACTTCCAAGGAAAGAGGTAACTGCCAAAGCGATAGAGAATTCCTATGCCGTACTTGTCGAGAGTCTGGAGCAGGCAATCTTGTTTAGTAATGTCTATGCTCCTGAACATTTGATCCTTGCTACAGCACATTTTGAACAGCTGATCCCTTCGATCGGCAATGCGGGATCTGTGTTTTTGGGTAACCTGACACCTGAGAGCGCAGGTGATTATGCCTCGGGAACAAACCATACTTTGCCTACCAGCGGTTTCGCCAGGGCTTATTCTGGTGTATCACTGGATTCGTTTGTGAAAAAAATCACTTTTCAGCATATCAGCCCGCAGGGCCTGCAAAACATAGGAAGCACTGTTGAGGTGCTTGCCGAAGCTGAGGGTCTGAGGGCACACAGAAATGCGATCAGTATAAGACTGAACGATACAAAAGCGTTATAGGAATAACCATAGCTTAAACAGTACAATGGATATCAATAAATTACAAAGAGAAAACATTAAAAACCTGAAGCCGTATTCTACAGCCAGGGATGAATATAAAGGGCAGGCCAGTGTATTTCTGGATGCCAACGAAAACAGTTATGGTTCGCCGATTTTCAATGAGGACACTGAAAATCGGGGCGGCACACAGCAGCAAAATTACAATCGCTATCCTGATCCTTTACAATTGGACCTGAAGGATGCTATCAGCAGGATCAAGGGTGTTCCGATAGAGAATACTTTTCTGGGAAATGGAAGTGATGAGGCGATCGACTTGCTTTACAGGGCCTTTTGTGAGCCGGGACAGGACAATGTGGTCATACTGCCTCCTACTTACGGCATGTATGAGGTTTCTGCTGGCATCAACAATGTGGAAACCCGCAAGGTTAACCTGCTTCCGGGCTTCCAGCTGGATCTGGAAGGCATCGCTGAAGCGATAGACGAAAATACAAAGCTGATTTTTATCTGCTCGCCGAACAACCCTACCGGAAATTCCATCAACAGGACTGATATTGAAACCATACTGGCGAACTTTGGCGGACTGGTGGTGATTGATGAGGCCTATATTAATTATGCAAAGCAAAAGACCTTTATCCAGGAACTAACGGAATATCCGAACCTGGTGGTACTGCAGACTTTTTCTAAGGCCTGGGGTCTTGCTGCCCTGAGGCTTGGAATGGCTTTTGCGGCCAGACCGGTGATTGATGTCTTTAATAAGGTTAAACCTCCTTACAACATCAACCAGGCTACTCAGGATATTGCTTTGAAAGCATTAGAGAATATTGAACAGGTGAATGAATGGATTAAAATTACTGTAGCGGACCGCGATCAACTGAGCAAGGATCTGGCTGAACTGGAGATTGTAAAGCATGTTTACCCTTCAGATGCTAACTTTGTACTGGCTGAGGTTCTGGATGCGTCTGCAACCTATAATGCGCTGGTAGATCAGGGAATCATCATCAGAGACCGGTCTAAAGTGACATTATGTGAAGGTTGTTTGCGGATTACGATAGGTACCAGCAAAGAAAATGAGATTTTGCTGAACGCCCTTAAAAATATTAAATCATGAAGAAAGTACTTTTTATAGACCGTGACGGTACGTTGATTAAGGAGCCTGCGGATGAGCAAATCGATTCTTTTGCGAAGCTGGAGTTTTATCCTAAGTCTTTGTATTATTTGTCGAAGATAGCTGCCGAACTGGATTATACCCTGGTGATGGTGACCAATCAGGATGGTCTGGGTACGGATTCGCATCCGGAAGAGAATTTCTGGCCGGTGCATAACTTCATCATGGATACCTTTGCCGGTGAGGGTGTGGTATTTAGTGAGGTGATCATTGACAAGACTTTTGCGCATGAAAATGCAATTACCCGCAAACCCAATACGGGTTTATTACAGCATTTTTATAATGAGCATTATGATCTGGCCAATTCTTTTGTGATCGGTGACCGCCTCAACGACGTGGTACTCGCCAAAAATCTTGGCGCAAAAGCGATCTGGCTGGGTAGTAATGATGCTTTAGGGGCTGCTGAAAATTTGGGCAGGGCCGAAGAACTGGCAGGTTATATCGCTCTGCAGACTGTTGACTGGGTAGATATTTACACCATGCTGAAGGTGGGTACCCGTACCGTCCACCATGAACGCAATACCAATGAGACGAAGATCAGTATTGATATTGACCTGGATGGGACGGGTAAGGCGGACATCCACACAGGGCTGAATTTCTTTGACCACATGCTGGACCAGATTGCCCGTCATGGTAGTGTAGACCTGCGCATCAAAACGGATGGCGACCTGCATATTGATGAGCACCATACCATTGAGGATACCGGTATTGCTTTGGGTGAGGCTTTTGCGAAGGCGATAGGCAATAAACTGGGCCTGGAAAGATATGGTTTTTGCCTGCCAATGGACGACTGTCTGGCACAGGCGGCGATTGATTTTGGTGGCCGGGCCTGGATAGTCTGGGACGCGGAGTTTAAGCGTGAAAAGGTAGGTGATATGCCTACAGAAATGTTTTATCATTTCTTTAAATCATTTAGTGATGCCGCCAGGTGTAACCTGAACATCAAGGCAGAGGGCGATAATGAGCATCATAAAATAGAAGCTATTTTTAAGGCTTTTGCAAAAGCGATTAAAATGGCGATTAAAAGGGATGCAGAAAAATTAGTGTTACCGAGTACCAAAGGACTTTTGTAATGATTGGAATTGTAAACTACGGAGCGGGCAATATCTTTTCGCTAACCTCTGCACTGGACAGGCTGGAGCTGCCCTATGGCATGATCAACGAGGAAGCTGATCTCGAAAAATATTCCCATATCATCATTCCGGGTGTGGGCCATGCGGGAACAGCCATGAAGAAGCTGGAGCAGACCGGACTGGTGGAACCGATCAAAGCTTTAACAAAACCAGTACTTGGCATTTGTGTAGGCATGCAGCTGCTAACCGCACATTCTGAGGAAGGAGATGCAAAAATGATGAACATTGTTCCGGTCCGGACGAGGCTTTTCGATAAGGATCAGGGCATTAAAATTCCGCACATGGGCTGGAATAACATTGCGCACCAAAACAATTCATTGTTTGAAGGTGTTGAAAATCTGACACAATTTTATTTCGTGCATTCGTACTTTATTGAATATAACCCTACTTTTGACATCGCAACTGCAGCGTATGGAATGCCTTTCTCTGCGGGGGTGCAAAAGGACAACTTCTACGGCGTGCAGTTTCACCCTGAGAAATCAGGTCTTGCCGGAGAACGTTTATTGAAGAATTTTTCGAACTTATAAGAGTAAGTTTTTTATAACTTAAAACATTAAAATGTACATAATTCCTGCAATTGATATATTAGATGGTAAGGTTGTTCGCCTTAGAGAAGGTGACTATGACCAGAAAACGGTTTATGATGTTTCTATCGCCGATATGATAGACACCTATAAGTCTAACGGTACTGAATTTATACATATCATTGATTTGAATGGCGCTAAGGGTGATTTCAGCAATCAAAAAGAATTGTTTGAGATCATCAAAAAAACCGATATGCGTGTGCAGTACGGTGGCGGGATCAGAACGATTAAACAGGTTACTGATTTGCTGGATGCCGGTATTCACCGCGTGATTGTTGGAACACAGGCCATCACCAACCCGGACTTTTTAGGGGAACTGAGCACTGAGGTGGGCAAGAAGTATGATTACGCAAACCGGATAGTGATCGCTATTGATGTTCTGGATGAGGTGATCAAATACAGTGGCTGGATGGAAAGTTCTCCAATAAAATTAATGGACTATGTGGACAAATGCCTGCAACTGGGCTTTTTCCGTTTCCTGTGCACAGACATCAATAAAGATGGTAAGCTGGGTGGTGCCGCGGTGGATCTGTATCGCAAGTTGCTGGATCATTCCCCTTTTATTAAACTGATCGCTTCTGGTGGTGTCAGTTCTATGGCAGACATTGAGGAACTTGCAGAACTGGATATCCGCTCGGTTGTGGTTGGAAAAGCCATCTACGAAAATAAAATAACGATCGACGAGATCAAGCAGTGGAACCTGAGACAAATGACATCACTTTAAGGGGATGACGGATTCGATAAGAACTTCATGTTAAGCAAACGTATAATACCCTGCCTGGACGTAAAGGATGGCCGCACCGTGAAGGGTGTGAATTTTGTAGATTTAAAGGACGCGGGCGATCCGGTAGAACTGGCCTGGCAATACGCACAGCAGGGAGCTGATGAACTGGTATTCCTGGACATCACAGCGACACATGAGCGGCGGGGAACTACCATAGAAATGGTAAAATCTGTTGCCAGGCAACTCAACATCCCTTTTACCATTGGCGGGGGGATCACTTCAGTAGCAGACGCAGAGGCTTTGCTGAATTCGGGTGCGGATAAGATCAGCATCAATTCGGCAGCGGTTAGAAACCCGGCGCTGATAGAAGAGCTTGCAAAGGCTTTCGGGGTACAGTTCGTTGTTGTTGCGGTTGATACCAAGCTGGTTGAGGGCAGAAATATGGTTCATCTGAATGGTGGCCGTTTGATTACTGAACTTGAAACCGAAGACTGGATTAAGCATGCAGAAAGTCTGGGTGCCGGTGAGATCCTGCTCACATCAATGGATCATGATGGCACAAAGAATGGATTTGACTGTCTGCTGCTGGATAAGATTGCCCGAACCATTAACATTCCTGTGATCGCTTCGGGCGGCGCAGGTAAGATGGAGCATTTTACTGAGGTATTTTTAGAAACAGGTGTAGACGCAGCATTAGCAGCATCGGTATTCCATTTTGGTGAGATTCCGATTCCTGTATTGAAAAATGAATTAAAGAAACACAACATACCGGTAAGGTTATAGTGGTAAGTATATAACAGACATGAATATAGATTTTGAAAAAACACAGGGTTTGGTTCCTGTAATCATACAAGACGAGCAGACCCTGGAGGTTTTGATGCTGGGTTATATGAACCAGGAGGCCTGGGATAAAACGCAAGCTGAAGGCAAGGTTACTTTTTTTTCGCGCAGCAAAAACCGCCTTTGGACAAAGGGTGAGGAAAGCGGCAATTTTCTGTTTGTTAAGGGTACACACATAGACTGCGATAATGACACGATACTGATCAAGGTAAGTCCGGTGGGACCTACTTGTCATACAGGGTCCCGCAGCTGCTTTAAAACCAATTATAATCAAAACTTCATTTTCGAACTGGAGCAGGTGATCAAAGACCGTTATGAGAACCCTGTGGAGAGCTCTTACATCAACAAACTGAGAGGCAAGGGACTGAACAAGATTGCTCAGAAAGTGGGTGAAGAGGGTGTGGAAACCGTGATTGCGGCGCTTGCGGAGACTGATGTGGATTTTGTAAACGAAAGTTCTGACCTTATTTTTCATCTGCTGGTTTTGCTGAGGGAAAAAGGAAAGACCCTAGCTGATATTGGCCTGAACCTGGAAGGCAGACATAAATAGCACTTCTTATCGTATGCTTAAACACCTTCATACCCTTAGTGGTCATCAAAACCCGGTTTATGCCTTGTCTGCTTCCGCTGATGGCAGGGGATTTTATAGTGCGGGCAATGATAAGGGTGTTGTGGAGTGGTCGCTGGAGACGATGGCTTTTGTGAAGGTATTGGTTCCCGTTCAAAGTTCGGTTTATGCCTTGCACCGCTATGGCGATTTATTGTTCATTGCCCAGAGAAGCGGGTTGATCCTGGTGTTTAATGTTGTGTCCGGCAAATTGGCTTCGACCCTGAACTTCCATAAAAAAGCAGTATTCGACCTGAAAACGATCGGATATAAGCAGGAATTATTGAGTACGGGTGAAGATGGTATTGTGGCTGTTTGGTCGTTAAAGGACTATTCTTTATTGTATAGCTTTCCGGTAATCAACGATACGGTAAGAACGATGGCGGTGAGTAACAATGAAGCAGAATTGGCCCTCGGGAGTAAGGATGGCGTAATCCGGATTTACAACTCGTCTGATTATGGCCTGATCCATGAGTTGCCCGCGCATAAGATGCCGGTAACTTCCTTACAGTATTCACCTGATGGTCTGGCGCTGATTTCCGGAGGTCGGGATGCGCAATTGAAGATTTGGAGCCTGCCCAATTATGAACTGATCAATAATATTGCGGCGCATATGTTCAGTGTTTATTCCATTGCCTACCATCCTACCCAGCCTTATTTTGCGACCTGCAGTCAGGACAAGGGCATTAAGCTTTGGGGCAGCGAGGATTTTAAGTTGTATAAGATCCTGAGCCTGGAAAAGAACACAGAGGGGCACTTCCACTCTATCAACAAACTGATCTGGAGCACTGATGGCAGATACCTGATCTCAACAGGTGACGACAGGCAGGTCATGATCTGGGAGTTTAGGGGTTAAATTAACGTCGATTAGTTGATATTGATCTTCTTCATACCCTCTCGCCCATAAAACACAGGAAAATACATCATTTCAGCTTTGGCAGGATTAAGGTTATAATTACCGGAATACCTTGGGGTAAGTTGTATTTCAAAGGTATACTTTCCCTGTTTCAGCTTGCTGCAGAAAATCGATGTTTTATGCTTAAAGTACTCCCGGTGCGTTTCTACACCACGAAAAAGCTGTACTTTGTTTTCGTAGGAGCAACCTGCAGGGACAGGAATTTCTATCATTACATAATCGGCATCGCCGCTTACTTCGACTTCTGCTTTTAAGGTAGCCGAAGTGCCCGCCTGCAGTGACTTCACGATGGTTCCTTTTTGCTCAAACCAGGTTTTTACAATGAAATCTTTGCTAACCTTTTGTGGTGAAGGATTTTTAAACTGCTGGTAGGCTGTAAAATATACAGGTGACTTCCCTTTCTTGACGACAAACAATTTACCTGCGTCCATGATTTTGTCAAAAGGAAATGACCGGATGATTTCTGTGTTATTGAGGGTAAGCGATGGCGCTTCAGGCTTGCTCCCGTTAGTCATCAACTCTGGCAGGATCGTTTCCAGTATCAATGATGACTCGTAGGTATTCCGCCATTGACCACTGCCACGCTGCTCCAGAAAATAACGTACAATGCGATCTAGTTCATCTGCATGGCCGCCGCTCTGCTTAAGGATTTGGTATGCCAGGAGTGTATTTTGGATGCTGTTGTCCCAAAAATTATTGTTCAGTTCACCCCAGTAGGTGTTTCCAAATAGGGTGTGTTTTTTTTGAGCAAGCAACCAGCTGATGTCTGCGGGTACCCCTTCCTGCTGTTT
>DATFQH010000115.1:0-3032 GCA_035264385.1 Pedobacter sp. | reverse complement strand
CGTGCATTGCTGAATAAGGAGGGTGACAGGGGTATTCTTGTCTGCGGAAGTTCGGTGGGGGTAAGCATCGCTGCAAATAAATTTAAAGGTATCAGGGCAGGGGTGTGCCATGATACCTATTCTGCTCACCAGTCAGTAGAGCATGATGACGTTAACATCCTATGCATCGGGGAGCGAGTGCTGGGAATAGAATTGGCTAAAGACATCGTTTTAGCTTTTCTAAAAGCTAAATTTACCGGCGAAGAACGCCATGTAAAGCGATTGGAAAAGATTGCCGCTATTGAGCGGGAGCAAGGTTAATATTGCACCAGTTGTATAAGCTGGATTCCTATAAGGATCAGCAGGGCAACGACGCAAATAATGAGTGAATTCACAGAAGGTAGTTTGTTGGAGGATTTGGTTATCATCTGTTTATATATTAAGGTTAAGGATATTTTCTCTTTTAAAAATGGGATCAGGTCTGAAAGACCCAACCCCATCATCTAAATTAACGCTCTCAAAGTTCTAAACGGGTTCCGGGCTGAATTCGCTACACCATATTGAAAAAAATTGTAATTGTCACCTGTTTAATGTTTATAAATATGTTAAAAACCTGTTAAGAACTTGTTTATAAGTTGTTTGTGTTTTTCTTGTATGCTGCGATTGTTGTTCGTATATTAGATTTATCAATTAGCAAGTACTTTGACAGTCTGAAGAAATACCAAAAAGAACACCTGGCCTAAGGGCATTAGGATTCTGGTAATTTCGAAGGACCAGCACATGCAGCCCGATATCAAAGGAAACAACAAAGACGGCGCTAAACATCAGCGGCTGCTGCGAAGCACCGAAAGATAGCTGGATCCGGTACAGACATTATATACTGGAAGAGGAATTCTACGGAATGAACCGGACAGGATAATCTTAAATGGATTCGAAGTTCTTAGGAACTAAAGAACACCAGGAGAGGGTTAGAGATATGGAGCAATAGATAGTTGTCTTACGGCTACGGCGGTAGATAAACTGAAAACGGAGATACTGAATCGAAAGAAGAAGTGCTCCGTTTTCCTTTTTATGTGAATTTGTGATCTTTATAAATTCTGCTGAGCGGTTTTTCGCTGAAGATTTCGTTTTCGTATTGGTTATGTTACAAGTTGTGATAGAAAATATTTCATTATGATAATGTATGTTTCTATATTGAGTACTTAAACACATAACCAATATACAAATGAGAAAACAACTATTTACTGTCGCGGCAGTACTGCTATCGCTATGCGGGTATGCACAAACTAAGGGAACCAATGCGCTGAGCCTGAGCGTTACGGCGACAAGTTCTAAAAATGAGGCAAATATTCCCTCGGGAAGTGATAGCCAGAAAGTTAAAAACAACTATTTTGGTATGGGTTATGGCCATTTTATCAGTGACAACAGCAAACTTGGTATTGATCTGCTTTATCTGAACAACACCAGTAAAAGTTCAAATTCCACTTCAGATAATACCACGAAAGGTTATGGGGCTGCTGTAAGCTATCAGAAATATTACCCGCTGATCGGCAAATTCTATGCTTATGCCGGCGGCAGTGGCGGGTTTTCGCATACGCAAATGACTTACGATGATCCTGCAAATGAAAATGAAGTAAAGCGTAATGAGTATACCCTGGGTGCGCATGGCGGTATAACCTGCTTTCTGACTAAAAGATGGGCTTTTGAAACCAGGCTTTTGTCTGCGTCGGCTTATTATACGGATATTGACCAGACCGATGGTTCGGGAACTGGCAGTATTTTTAAAAGTAACCAGACCGCTTTCAACTTAAGTACAAATGGTTTTATCAATGATCTTGGTTTTAAGATTTATCTGATGTTCTAATTGAAACTCCCGATTAATTAATTTTTTCTTTTACAGCCCGCTGGGCAGTTATGATGCATCATAACTGCCCAGCGGGCTATTTTTTGCTTCAATTTCACAGGACGCATAAAATTCTCTATTTTTATACGTCCTGTGTAATTCCTGATACATCATGAGTAAATCCGCCAAGCAGCTTTCCCAGAAACAGAAAATCTTTGTACTGGACACCTCAGTAATTCTTTATGATCACAATGCGTTCAATAATTTTCAGGAGCATGATGTTGCTATTCCGATCCAGGTACTGGAGGAACTGGATAATATGAAGAATGGCAATGAAACACGGAATGCTGAGGCGCGGAGTTTTATCAGGCTGATGGATAAGGCGTCGGGTAATAAGGTGATCAACGAATGGATTCCGCTTCATGTTTTAAACGGGAGTAAAAATGGCCGCTTTAAGGTTGTGATGGACCACCGGCCTAAAGAGCGCGATGCGGAGGCTATTTTTGGTAAGGGTAAATTTGATCACAGAATACTCAATGCGGCACTCAGCCTGATGGAAGAGTTTCCGCTCAAAAAAGTAATTCTTGTGTCTAAAGACATTTGTTTGCGTTTGAAGGCAAAATCGCTTGACCTTTATGCGGAGGATTATGAAACTGGTAAGGTTAAGAATCTGGACGAGCTCTATACGGGAAAAAGTACGGTCACTAAGGTTCCTGAGGTTTTATTGGCCAAACTGAAGGCTGATGGTCAGGTTCCTGCTTCTGAACTAAATATGGCAGATGCTGACGCAAATCACTTCTGTATTTTAAAATCAGGCAGAAAGGGAGCTACTGCATGGTATGATGCAAAATCTTCCAGTTTACATGCGATCCTGCCGCAGGCTATTTTCGGTATTGCTCCCAGGAACCATGAACAGGCATTTGCGGTGCATGCTTTATTAAATCCGGAAATTAAGCTGGTAACCATACAGGGCAAGGCAGGAACCGGAAAAACCCTGCTCGCGCTGGCCAGTGCCCTGGAGCAACGAAAGGATTACAGGCAGATCTATGTAACAAGGCCTATCATTGCACTTAGTAATAAGGATATCGGTTTTTTACCCGGTGATGCAAAATCTAAGATCGACCCTTATATGGCTCCGATCTGGGACAACCTCAGGTTTATAAAGGAACAGTATAATGAGGATCCTAAGGTTCAGGCAAGGATAGAGGAA
>DATFQH010000114.1:0-11860 GCA_035264385.1 Pedobacter sp. | reverse complement strand
CCTGGCAGCATGTTCACAAGCGAGGCGCGCAAACGTTTTAGAAAACTTCGGGGAGATAATATTGGGACTTAGTTTATATCTTTGTCCTCATGTTATTATATAATGTTACTTCAATAATTGAAGATGCTGCTGCAGACCGCTGGCTGCAATGGATGTTGGAAACACATATTCCCAAAGTGATGGAAACCGGCAAGTTTGTTTCATACCGTTTGTTAAAGGTGCTGGACTCTCCAAATGAAGGGGTTACTTATTGTGTCCAGTACGTTGCTGAAAGGATGGAAGATTATCACGATTATCAGGAAAACTATGCCCCGGAGCTACAGGCTGAAGCGCTTCAGCTTTTCGAAAATCAGCTGGTTGCCTTTCGAACATTAATGGAATATATTGCCTGATCCCCCTATATGAATATTACACAGACCCTCATTCAAGATTTGCTCATTATAGAGCCAAAAGTATGGAAAGATAACCGAGGTTATTTTTATGAAAGCTACAATACCAGATTATTTGCAGATGCCGGAATCGGTGTGAATTTTGTACAGGACAATCAGTCTTTTTCCCAAAAGGGGGCACTGCGGGGTCTTCATGCACAAAAGCCGCCTTTTGAACAGGGTAAGCTTGTTCGTGTGATTCAGGGCAGTGTATTGGATATTGCTGTAGACATCAGGAAAAATTCTTCCACATATGGCCAGCATTTTAGTCTTGAGCTAAGTGGTGAAAATCATAAGCAGCTCTGGGTACCTCCCGGCTTCCTCCACGGCTTCCTGACACTTGAGGACAATACTATCTTCACCTATAAGGTAAGTAATCCCTACGACAAGGATTCTGAGATTGGCGTAATGTGGAATGATCCCGATCTGGACATTGAATGGAATGACAGCATCGCAGGTGAGGAACTTATATTGTCTGAAAAAGATCAGGTACTTCCGCTGTTTAAAGATTTTGAAAGCCCTTTTTAAGGGCTTTTTTATTGTTTAATCAAATCGTACAATTCATCGAGTTTAGGCGATAATACGATTTCAATCCTGCGATTTTTACTTCTTCCTTCGGCTGTCGAATTCGCATCAAGGGGCTGAAATTCGCCTTTACCTGTAGCAGTCATCCTTACACTTTCTACCTTACTTACTTCTGTCAGATATCTTACTACTGATGTGGATCTTAAAACACTAAGATCCCAGTTGTCCTTGATTTGTCCGAGATTGGTGATCTTTTGTGAGTCTGTATGGCCTTCCACTGCTATGTTTATTTCCGGTTGCTGCTTCAGTACACCTGCCAGCTGGCTTAGTGCTTGTTTGCCCTTTTCATCTATAATGATGCTTCCAGAGGGGAAAAGTAATTTATCGGTAAGTGAAACGTACACTTTTCCATTCCTGATCTCAACAGTTAATCCGTTCTTGGTAAAACCAAGTAATGCTTGCTGTAGCTTTTCTTTAAGCTGGTTTGTGGCTTCATCGCGCTTGCGCAAGATCTCTTCCACTTCCTTTAGCCGCTGCTCGCGTTTTTTGAGATCGCTGCTTAGTTTATTTATTTCAGAAGAGCTATTGCTTCTCAATTTTGTGTAGTTGTCGTCCATCTCCGAATACCTGCTTTTCAAATCATTCAGAGCAGTGCTTAAACCTGTGGTATCTTTCTTTAGCCGGGTGATGAGATCTTCGAGCTTTTCGTTCATTTGCTGTGATTCTGTCCATCCTGTGCTCAATGAATCCTGTCTGGATAACAGAGACTTATATTTTTTTGTCGATAAAACAATACAGGAGCTGAATGCGGTTGCAAACATCCCTATAAACAAAAACAAGATTAGTTTTTTCATCAGTATAAAGATTTCATTATGTATATTCTAATTTGGCTAACTCTGGCTTATTGGGCTACAGCATTCCTCAAAAATAAAATAAAAGGGTAAGCTGCTTCAAATGCAGTTTTCAACTTATCCACTATTCGGGGTTTTAAAAACTCTTCGTCCTTAAGCGGATAAATTGCAATGTAGCTTTTTAGCTTTAGTAAATCAATTTCAGGATGGTCATTTTCATACCCCTTAGGAGCTTTCTTGAGCTTATCTTCTTCACTTAGTTTAAAAAGGGAACTAAAGCTTTTTGCCTGGATAATGTTCAGGAATTCGGAAGTATTGTAGTCTATTTCTTCTCTGATCTTCTTCAGTATCTCTGCCTCGGGCATCCAAAATCCGACACCTAGAAAGCAGTTACCGGGCTGAATATGCAGATAATATTCCGGCATAGGGATCCCGGTGCTTTTAACCCGGAATGAAATACCATAATTATTCTTGTATGGGTCTTTGTTCTTACTGAAACGCACATCTCTGTAAATACGCATCAGACATTTCTTAGCTGGCATATCGGCAGGAAAGGTCTTATCAACTGCAGCCAATTCAGGGACGAGCAGATCTATAAATGACAGTATATCTTCTCTTGCTATTTCGTAGCTTTCTTTATTTTCCGCGAACCATTCACGGTTGTTGTTCTTGGCGACATCTTTTATAAACTCGAGGGTTTCAGATTTAATCATGGTTTATCGTAATAGGCGTTGTATTTTATTTTTGGAGATAGCCAATGTAATAAAATCACCCGTGAATAACGATAATTAAACGGCGCTAAAAATAAACAACCTGTAAATATTACGGTCAGGTAAAGCCAG
The DNA here is from genome assembly GCA_035264385.1 of Pedobacter sp. Classification (GTDB taxonomy): domain Bacteria; phylum Bacteroidota; class Bacteroidia; order Sphingobacteriales; family Sphingobacteriaceae; genus Pedobacter. The sequence goes on along the minus strand of DATFQH010000114.1, from coordinate 9,214 downwards.
AGTGATTCGAATTCGAGGTTACCGCCCGAAAAGCCATAAGTAGCGACACCAAGCCCTATCATCTCTGCACAGTTCATTGCGTAGCTCACATACATTGCAGCGTAAAAATATCCTGGCTCTATCTCAAAGCGTTGACCACAGTGTCCACATATTGTATTGGTCCGCTGTATATTGAATCCATAAAGACTTCCTGTAAAGATATTGCCTCTGCGACAATGTGGGCATTTTCCGTGTGTTATCGCATATAGCTTAGATGTTCTGGACATATCCTACAGATTTTTTACGGTATTTTAAATACCACAATACACCTATACCAGATATCATCAGATATGGAATAGCCAAAAGATACAGGATGCCAGAATTCAACCCCTTACCCTGAGTATTGCCATTCTTTACACTTTGCTCTGCACTAACTGTACACATCGCGCATTGAGCACTGACAGGGCTAACTGTTGTACCTGCCAAAACAAGTATAAGAATAAAAATAAATGCTACTCTTTTCATGATGCAAATATACGCAAAGAATGCCTGCGCTAAAAATTATAATATGGGGAGATCATTAAATACACAATCACTCCGGTTACAGCCACATAAAGCCATACCGGATAAGCCCAGCGTACGATCTTCTTATGTTTTTCTACTTGCATACTAAATCCTCTTAAAAAGCTAACAAGAACTAATGGCAGTACTATCACTGCAAGAATTATATGCGTTGCCAGGATAAAGAAATAGATGTATCTGGCCATGCCGACTGCGGCGAGTTCTGTAGCAGAGGTGAGCCCATTATGGTCAATATCTCCAAACTTTGTGTCTTTTTCATACAAATGGAAAAAAATATAAAATACGAGAAAAAGCGCAGACAGTATAAAAGTGATTACATTGGTTACTTTGTGCGCCTGTATCTTTTTCCTTTTTATGAAGACCAGGGAAATCACCAGCAGAACTGAACAGGTTGCATTGATCCCCCCGATAATATGCGGCAGCAGATAGATAAATGATGGCTTATTTTGAGGAGGGGGAATCAATTTCAAGACAATAACAACCAACAGTACGATTACTGTTACAATCCATATCAGCCTTAAAAAGAACTTATCGTTAATATTATTCATAGTAAATATTTTGGAGGAGTTTATCTCCCGTCTTCTGTGTTTCTCAACACTTCTGCTATCAGCACTTTAATTTCATCGTCTAGCTTCGACAAAGCTTCCTGGTTAGTGGCTTCATAATAACCCCTGATCCTGTGTTGAGGATCCAGCAATACGAACATATTGCTATAAGAAAAAGTCTTTAATTTGGTCTCAGGATCGACACCCTGGTGAGCATCAATGAAAAGCTGGCCGTTTATAAATTGAAATACCCCGGTACTGTCTCCAGTCAACAGATCCCATTTTCCGGCTTGTGCGTTAAGCATATGAGCGTATTTAGCCAATACCTCCGGTCTGTCAAATGACGGGTCAATACTCATGCTCACAAAATTAACGATCTTATTAGCTGCATAAGTAGCGTCAAAGGCTCGCATAGCTTTATTAGCAAAATTAACAGCGCGTGTATTACCTTGTGTATAAAACAATCCAACTATCAGAATTTTACCTTTATAGCTATCCCAGCTAATCGTATTTCCTTGCTGATTGATCCAGTCAAAATTCTTTACTTCATGATAAATGGTATCAGGGATCTGTTGACCTCTTACTGAATGAAATGTCTGTGCTACCTCCTTAGGGCCAAAATACGGTAATGGCTTATATCTGTTTTTACCCTTTTCCTGTAGTAAATAATACAAAAATCCTGGTACCGCTAATATGGTGACCAGGATTAATATTTTTTTTATTGAAGCTGACTTCATTAAACGACAGGCATATGCACATTCAGATAATCTCCCTCAATCATCATCAGTACAATAAAGTACATAATGAAAACAAAGGATACTGTAAGTGCGAGTTGCAGTCCGCGTTTTTCAAATTTCAAGTGCATAAAATAAGCCACGATATAAAATGCCTTTAACAAAGTAAGGGCGATGTAGAGATAGTTTCCCACCTTTTGAGTCATATATCCCTGAGGAATAACCCAAAGTGCGATAATAAACTCAACTACCGTTATAGCCAGCAGGATTCCGAACACTTGCCAGATTTTACCTTTCGATAAACCTGCATGATCTTCGTGTTCGTGTCCTTCTTCTGAGTGTGAGTGATGTTCTGACATGATAATATTTTTTAATAATTACAGTTAAACCAAATAGAAGAATGTAAATACAAACACCCATACTAAATCTACAAAGTGCCAATATAAACCAACCTTCTCAACCATTAAATAATGGCCTCTTTTTTCAAAAGTGCCGTTTATGGTCATACATAAAATGATGATATTAATGATTACACCACTGAATACGTGGAAACCATGGAAGCCTGTTATAGTAAAGAACAGGTTGGCAAATTGTTGTGCTGCAACAAGAGAAACAGGTCCGTTAAAGAAGTGTTTTAATTCTTCCGCGCTTGGAATTTGCCCCCACCAAAAGCCATCATGATGCAAGTGAGTCCATTCAATTGCCTGACAGCCCAGGAACATAAGTCCACCTATAATAGTTGCGATCATCCATCCTATCACTTCTTTTTTTGAACGTCTGTGCCCTGCTTCAACTGCAAGTACCATCGTTACAGAACTCATAATCAGGATGAAGGTCATGATACCTACGAAAACCAATGGTGCCCCGTGCTCTGCTATACCGGGGATAGATTGAAAAACCTTATCAGGTGCAGGCCATGTAAATTTACTGAAGCGCTGGGCGCCATAATAAATCAACAATGACGAAAATGTGAATGCATCAGAAACCAGGAAAAACCACATCATAATTTTGCCGTATTCTACCGACCACGGGGAACGGCCTCCACTCCATGGTGTAGTTTTTACCTGATCTAATTGTGATAATGAACTCATTTGTAAATAGTAATAGTTTGTTAAAAAATCTAACTGTTCAAAAGTAAAAAAACATATAGATATATCCATAATATATCTATAAAATGCCAAAATATAGCAGCGATTTCCATCCGGAACTTACGCCTCTCGGCAGAGATATTGAGATATGTGCCCGCAATTGCATTAAGCAGAAAGCAAACACCCCCGAATATGTGCAATAAATGAAATCCGGAAACTACATAAATCATCGAAATCGCTGCATTGTTATTCGAAAAAAAAGCACCTGTGCCTACCATCGTAGACCATGCAGATATTTGTAGATATCCAAATACCAATCCCAGAATTAGTGTAGAACAAAGCAGTGCTCTTTGTCTGATAACATTACCCGTTTTTAAGGCCCTTAACGCAAAAAACAAAGCTACACTGCTTAACAACAATACTGCTGTACTGTAGATGAATAGGTCCGGTAATATTAAACCGTGTCCTTTGCCTTTAGAGGCTGAGAAAACAATGTAGTAACTTGTCCAACCCCCAAACATGATCATAGATGACACCACGAATAGCCAAACGATGAACTTCTTAGGTTTCAGGTCTGTCTGAGCGTCAACATTTACATCTTGTTTATCCAATGTATGTACCATTTTTAATTATTTAGCTATAAAATCAAACAATAGAATTAACTGCACAAGCGGCAGATAAAAGAATGAGCAAAACATCACTTTTCTTGCACTGGATAAGTCCATATTCATCCACATTTTGAACGCAAGCCAGGCAAACACCAATCCTGCTATTAATGAGACTGTGGCAATATAATACCCTCCAAAGCCATAAAAGGTCGGCAGCAAGCTCACAGGGATCAGTATCAGCGTACTTAAAAATGTTATAAAGCCGCTGGTTTTATCTCTTTTAGTAGTAGGCAATAGTCTGAATCCTGCTTTTTTGTAATCGTCATCTAACACCCAGGCAATAGACCAAAAGTGCGGGAATTGCCAAACAAATTGAACAAGGAATAAGATCACTGCGATTTTATCAATTCTTCCATGTGCTGCGACGTACCCGATCAGTGGTGGCAAGGCACCAGGAATCGCACCTACGAATACAGCAATCGGAGATTTTCTTTTTAATGGAGTATAGGCAAATGCGTACAAAAATATAGAAAACACAGAAAGCAGTCCTGTTTCAATATTTAGTCGCCCCAATAGCCAGGTTCCAAGCATGCCCATTACGAGACCAGAAACCAACCCTTGACCTGTGGTCATATGACCTGCAGGCATCGGACGATCCTTCGTTCTCGTCATCAACTTATCAAGATCAACCTCTATAACTTCATTGAAACAATTGGCCGCAGAGGTAACCAGAAAACCACCAGCGATCAAAATCAGCCAGTTCAACCAGTCAATTCCCGGAGCACTGCCCCCTCCTATTGAGACTTTTGATCCAATTAGAAAAGTAATAGAAGCAGAGAAAACAACCAGAAAAGTCAGTCTGAATTTAATAAGTTTAGAAAAATCTGCCAGAAACTGTTTCAAATTATTTAATTAATTAATGCTTTGTTCGTAAGTAGCGGTCTTATAGACCACTAAATAAAGGTAATATTGAAGGCTAAACAATAAGGTACTGAATAATATATGTAATGCCTGGGCATATGGAGGCAAAGCAAGGTTTGAAAGTAACAGGCCTGTAAGAATCTGAATAATCAATGCTATCGCAATTGAATTAGCAACCATTAATGCTGTAGCTTTGCCATTAAATCTATCTTTTAGTAGCTTATAAACAACAATGTTTATACTCAGAACTGCTATTGCCATGTCTCTGTGATAAGTGAAAACATTGCCAATCCGAGCCAGCCAGCTACCCCTGTCGGAATACATTAGACTTTTTGAAACTTCATCTATAGCTTCTCTTACTTCAGTTCCAAGAACAATCTGCATTATACTGAGCAAGATTGCAAAAAACATCAGGATTTTTAACCAGAAAACTTGGCCCATCACTATGATAGGCTGTTTGTGCATCTGCTGCGCATAATTATAAGTGTAAATAAGTATACCTATAATTACCAAGGCCAGCAGCATATGTACAGTGACAATCCAGGCTACCAGATTGGTCGATACTACAATTGAGCCCAACCAGGCCTGAAATCCAACTATTATAAGGTTCAGCGTACTCAATACAATAATCCTTTTTGCTGATTTACGGTAAATAAAGGAAAAGATTGAAAGGCCAAGCAATAAAAAACCTGTTACAGCACCCATTAACCTGTTGATGTACTCAGTCCAGGTCTTTGCGGCGTTGAATGTTTCCGGCAGTGATATAGATTTATCATTTCTAATGCTGTCAGCCAGATGCGATTTACCTATGCGATCAAGTGTTCTTGCAAACCGTTCGTTTTTTGCCACTCTCTCTGCTACAAATTTTTCCTTATAATCATGAGGTAATTGTGTAAGAGAAGTCGGAGGTACGTATTGATCAAAACACTTTGGCCAATCTGGACAGCCCATACCAGAACCTGTACTGCGTACGATCCCACCTGCCAATATCAGCAGCAAGGTCACCACAATTGTTATAAGGTTAAGCCTGATAAATCTATGCTCAGATTCAAGAACCATATGTGTTTGATTAAAAAAAGGTATCTGTTGTAAGTATTTACCTACCGCAGATACCCCATATATAATAAACTATTAACACTAGTCTAATTTCGTGTTACCCGCAGCAGCAAGCTCTTGCTCTTCCCACTCTCTTTGTATGCGTTCAGATTCCGCATTGCCTTCAAAGTCATGTGGCATATTTGAGCTCATAGTTTGTGAGAAAGGTACAGTTTGTGGAATAAAATCTTCTTCCGCACCCGGCTTGCTGTAATCATATGGCCAGCGATAGACAGTTGGAATCTCACCCGGCCAGTTGCCGTGAAGATGTTCTACAGGAGCAGTCCATTCCAAAGTATTGGCTCCCCATGGATTTTGAGGGGCTCGTTTTCCTTTAAATATAGAGTAAAAGAAGTTCCATAAGAAGGCCACTTGCGCTAGAGCACCCAATATTGCTGCCCACGTTACAAATACGTTTACAGTCAGCCATTTTTGCATAAATTCAAACTCAGTAAATGCATAATAACGACGTGGAACGCCATCAAGACCGAGGAAGTGTAATGGGAAGAATACCAGATAAGCAGCGATAAAAGTAAGCCAGAAATGCAAATAGCCTAATTTATTGTTCATCATTTTACCGAACATTTTAGGATACCAATGGTAAACACCAGCTAGCATACCAAATATCGCAGCAGAGCCCATCACAAGGTGAAAGTGAGCCACGACAAAATAAGTATCGTGCAGGTTGATGTCCAATGCAGCATTACCAAGAAATATACCGGTCAAACCACCCGAGATAAAGAAGGAAACCAATCCAATTGCAAATAACATTGCTGGAGTGAACTTGATATTCCCTCGCCATAAAGTTGCCAGGTAATTAAATGTCTTAACCGCTGAAGGAACTGCGATAATTAACGTAGTAATCATAAATACACCACCCAATAACGGATTCATCCCCGTAACAAACATATGGTGACCCCAAACGATGAATGACAATACGGTAATACCTATCAGTGAGTAAATCATCGCATGGTAACCAAATATAGGTTTTCTTGAATTCACAGATATGATCTCTGAGGAAATACCAAGAGCGGGCATAATTACAATATATACTTCAGGGTGACCTAAGAACCAGAATAAGTGCTGCCATAAGATTGGTGAACCACCTTCATTCGGCAGCACCTGTGTACCCATAACAATGTCGGACAAATAGAAACTTGTGCCAAAGCTGCGATCGAAGATTAGCAATACCACACCTGCAACAAGAACAGGGAATGACAAAATTCCTAAAATAGCTGTAAGGAAGAAAGCCCAAATCGTCAAAGGCATTTTCCAAAGATCCATACCTTTAGTACGCATATTTAATACAGTACTCACATAATTAATACCCCCCATCAATGAAGAGGCAACAAAAAGCACCATACTAATTAGCCATAGCGTCATACCCAAACCAGATCCGCTTATAGCGGTTGGTAAAGCAGACAAAGGAGGATAAATCGTCCATCCTGCACTCGCCGGACCAGTCTGAATAAAAAACGAGCTCATCATGATCACACATGCAGAAAAGAAGAACCAATATGAAAGCATGTTCAGGAATGGCGAGGCCATATCTCTTGCACCTAGCTGCAGAGGGATCAGTAAGTTACTGAATGTCCCACTTAAACCAGCAGTAAGTACAAAGAATACCATAATGGTACCATGAATGGTAACCAGTGCAAGGTAGAAATCAGGTTTAATCCTGCCGCCTTCAGCCCATTTACCTAAAAATGTTTCCAGAAGAGGAAAAGATTTATCAGGCCAGGCCAGTTGTAAACGAAACAATATGGATAAGCCCATTGCTATTACAGCCATGATAATACCAGTTATCAAAAATTGTTTCGCGATCATCTTGTGATCCTGGCTAAAGATATACTTCGTTATAAAAGTCTCCTTGTGATGTCCATGATCATCATGGCTATCGTGGTTATGTGTATCGTGTAATGATATAGTTGACATAATGTGCTATTCCAGTATTATTATTTTTTTAAAGCTATTTGATTTGTATCAACCGCTGCGGGCTCTGTTGCAATTGGAGCGTCGGCTTCCGGACTAGCAGTTACAGGCATGTTAAATTGCTTTCTCAAATCGTCAGTTAAATATGGTGCCTGCTCAATGATCCAGCTATCGTATTCTTCTTGTGAAACTACCCTTACTTCTCTTTGCATGTTATAATGCCCCTGACCACAGATCTTGGCGCACAAAAACAGATACTTGAATTTGGGATCATCTGTCTTCTTTTTCATCTCCTCTGTGGTTATTGTAGGAGTAAATTCAAAAAAAGATGTCATACCAGGTACAGTGTTCAACTGAACTCTAAAATGCGGCATATAAAAACTGTGTAATACATCTTTACTGGTAAGAATCAAACGTATCGGCTTATTTACCGGAATAACCATTACATCAGCAATCTGATCATCTAAAGATTTCTTATCATTAAAATCAATACCAAGTGCATTAGCAGAATTGATCAATTTATAATTCTTCACACCGACTACACCATCAGCACCCGGATAGCGGATAGCCCATGCAAACTGAGATGAAGTAATCTCAATACTGATAGGTTTATTATTCGGGTCTTCAACTTTATAAAAAATCGATCTCCAGGTAAGAAAGCCCATAAGTACCAATACAGTTAACACCAGTGCGGGAATAATGGTCCAGATACGCTCCAATGCATTATTATGAGGATAGTAGTATGCTTTACGTTTTCCTGTATTCTTGTAAAAATAAGCGAAAGCAAATAAAACAATATGCGTTGCTACAAAAACAATAGTAGTAATGATCAAGGTAATGTTGAACATACTATCAATCTTCTTTCCATGTTCAGAAGCTGCTTCTGGAAGCAACATATTACCATGAACGGTATATTCCCAATATACTCCGTAAAGTCCCAATACAAGGAAAACTGCAAAAAGTGTCCCGTTTATAGCGTTCCAGTTGATGCCTTTAGGCTTATCCTGAGCTTGTCTGGTCAATTCGTATACTTTTAGAGCCTTTCCTACTATTGCTATAAACAAGCAAAGAACCAGGAAAGCCATGACATAAAAGATAGCGGATTTGTAGACCGGTCCCATATCAACAGGTTTTGCAGCAGCGGCTTCTGCAGCCTGGGCAAATGCCCCGGTATTTCCAAACGCAGTCAATATTACTGCTAGCGCCGCTATTGTTTTATTACTTATAAATTTTCTTAAACTCATTTCCTTAAAAGTAGTAACACTGTACTTCTATTATACTATTATTTATTATATGCTGTCCACCAATATTACAAGTGGTGATTTAAACTCTCTTGTAAAAACGGGTGATTTTTTGCAATCAAAGGCTTCTTGCTCAACGCTGTCAGAACTGTAAACGTGAACAAACCTACAAATCCAAGTGCAGTTCCGACCTCAATTAGACCAAAACCATGATGTTCATCGACAGTCCCTGGCATAATCATCTGATAATAGTCAACCCAGTGGCCACACAAAACGATTATAGAAACTGATAATAGAATATTCTCCTGTCTTTTATTGTCTCTGTCCATCAACAGTAATACTGGTGAAAGGAAGTTCAGAACCAAATTCAAATACCACCAAAATTCATAATTCTCCCATCTTTTGTAAAAATACACTGTCTCTTCCGGAATGTTTGCATAATAAATCAGCATAAATTGTGCGAACCAAACGTAAGTCCAAAAAATGGAG
>DATFQH010000113.1:0-3093 GCA_035264385.1 Pedobacter sp. | reverse complement strand
TATAGTCCAACTTTCAGGCGTAAAAGGTAGAGTTAAGCTAGTTTCATATTAAAGTTCTTTTGTTGTTTTTAAGTAAGAAGGAGATGTCTCTCGTGTTCGAAGATAGGGACAAATTGCTTAAGTTTGGCGCATGGTAACGATCGGGCTCCTTTCTGATACACATGGTTTTTTAGATGATGCTGTATTCCGTCATTTTGCAGATTGCGATGAGATTTGGCATGCCGGTGATTTTGGGGCAGATGTGGCAGAGCCGGTTGCGGCTTTCAAACCACTGCGGGGAGTTTATGGCAATATTGATGGCAAGGAGATCAGGTCAGTCTATCCCGAGCATAACCGATTTAGCATCGAAGGCCTGGACGTTTGGATGACCCATATTGGCGGGTACCCGGGTAAATATTCGCCTTTTGTAAAACCTGATATATACACTAAGCCTCCAAAATTATTTATTTGCGGACACTCGCACATCCTAAAGGTGCTGTATGACAAAAAAAATGAATGTCTGCATATAAATCCGGGTGCCGCCGGTAATTCGGGCTGGCACCGCGTAAAAACTTTAATCAAATTTAATGTTACTGATGGTAAAATACATAACTTGGCAGCCATAGAGATAGGCAACAGATAACGTATTTAATACACTAAGTATATGTCAGGCATTACCACATTAGGTCAGTTCATCATTGAAAAACAGGCAGATTTTCCATACGCAAAAGGCGAGCTTTCCAGGCTGCTTAGGGATGTAGGGATCGCAGCGAAGATTGTAAACCGCGAGGTCAATAAGGCGGGTCTGGCAGATATTCTGGGTGCTGCGGGTACTGTTAATATTCAGGGTGAGGGACAGCAAAAGCTGGATGTGTTTGCCAATACACAGTTTATCAGTGCGCTGACCAGCGGTGGCGAATGCTGTGTGGTAGCTACGGAAGAGGAAGACGATCTGGTTGTCATCAATTCCCCGGTTTCTAAGAATGCGAAGTATATTGTTTGTATCGATCCGCTGGACGGCTCTTCCAATATAGACTGCAATGTGGCCGTAGGGACCATTTTTTCAATTTACAGAAGGAAATCTTCGGGTGGTACTGCTACTATGCAGGATGTCCTGCAAAAAGGGACAGAGCAGGTGGCCGCCGGTTACGTAATTTACGGTTCTTCTACGATGCTGGTCTATACTACGGGTAAGGGTGTGAATGGATTTACACTGGATCCTTCGATAGGTGAATTTTGCTTATCCCATCCAAATTTGAAAGTGCCTGCCCTGGGCAATATATATTCCATTAATGAGGGCAATTATGTGCATTTCCCTGAGGGGGTGAAGAAGTACCTGAAGTATGCACAGGTGCATGATAAGGCGACCAACCGGCCATATGCGTCCAGATATATTGGCTCTATGGTTGCAGATATCCATCGGAATCTGATTAAGGGTGGTATTTATATTTATCCGACCACCGCAAGTTCGCCTAATGGTAAGCTGAGGTTGTTATACGAGTGTAATCCGATGGCATTTATAGTAGAGCAGGCGGGTGGTACTGCGTCAGATGGTTTCAAACGGATCCTGGAGATAGAGCCCACGGAGCTACACCAGCGTACTGCTATATTTATTGGCTCTGAGCAAATGGTGAAAACCGCAGAAGAACTGATGGCCCGGTATTCTGTTGAAAAGCAGATCGCCTGATCGCTGTTTTTAATATCATCTTTGTGGAATCTTAGTCGGGTCGTTTCAGCTAAATTTAAAGGTGCGCTCAGGTTTATGTCGAAATCTAATCTTATGTTTTTTTATTACAAAGTTAATATGTAACTATGTATGTACAAATTAAAGTCAGAACTTCTGCAATCATATCTCGACCTATGAACGATTTGCACGATAGTTTTGATCAGGCATACACAAATGATAAATTTACAGTTAGAATGAACATTAAGAGAGTTACAGTATTTTGTTTTGCGTCTTTATTTTCCTTTGAAATGGCTTACGGTCAGCTTGCTTCATCTCCTGCTGTGAACAAACCTGTTGAGCAGATCAGGCCGCTTGCCGATTCGGTAAAGCGAATGGCTGAACGGCTGATTAAAACCGGTTTTACAGCTGGTGACGGATACGGCGAGGTGTGGATCAGAGATCTGAACACCTTTATGAATGTTTCCTGCAAGGTGAATGATAAGGCAGTGATCAAAAAGCATTTGATTACCTTTTTCAAGTTTCAGCAGCCTGATGGCAGTATTTTGGATGGTTATGTTCCGAATCCGAAAGGTTCGGGCGTGCCTTACAATTATTACCATTCCAAATTGGCTCCGGAATATGCCGGTCATAAAAATACGGTAGAGACCGATCAGGAGTCTTCATTGGTCCAGGCGATTTCTAAATACGTTAAAAGTACCGGTGACCAATCCATTTTAACGGATACGGTGGCTGGTGCTACTGTTCAAAAGCACCTTGAAGAGGCGATGCAATTTTTACTTAAGCATCGTTTTGATGAAAGGCACGGCTTGCTCTGGGGTGCAACTACTGCCGATTGGGGGGATGTTCAGCCTGAACATGAATGGGGAGTGGAGATGAATGCAGATACCCATAAGGCGATTGATATTTACGACAATGCGATGTTTGTGATCGCGATTAACAATTACCTGGGTTTTAGTACGGTTTCTGCTAAAGACCGTAAGTATTGGGCGGGTGTAAGGGATAGACTCAAAGCCAATATCCGTAAACATTTATGGGATAAGAGCAGGGAAAAATTCATTCCGCACATTTACCTGAATGGTTCACCTTTTCCAACTTCATTGGATGAAATGGCCATTTATTATCATGGTGGAACGACGATAGCTATCGAAGCCGGCTTACTGAGTAAAGCTGAAGTGAAGTCTTCTTATCTGAAAATGCTGCAAAATGTGAAGGACGCGAATGCGGCTACCATTGGTCTGACGCTTTATCCGGTATATCCTGCAGGTACGTTCAAAAATGGAGGTATGGGGCCATATTCGTATCAGAACGGTGGTGACTGGACCTGGTTTGGAGGAAGGATGATTTCTGAGCTGATTCGCTATAATCTGATCGCAGAGGCTTGCCAGGCCCTGGAACCTATGCTTAGCAGGGTGATTAAAAACAAGGGT
>DATFQH010000112.1:0-3563 GCA_035264385.1 Pedobacter sp. | reverse complement strand
AACTCATAAGCAACAGGTTGGTACGGTAAAAATTTATATTTAATAAGTAATCCTGCAGCGCTGAAGAATTATCAAAAAATTGTATTTCTTTACTATTAAAGGCTGTTTGAACATCATTTTTGGTAAAAGGTTCCATTTTCTTATGAGCAAAAGTCTTTTCATCAATATATACAATGGCTATATCAGCCTTTGTCATAGTATTGGCATATTGCTCTAAAAAAGTTTTGTTGAGACTGCTGAATGTATGCAACTCTATACAGGCGACAAGTTGTCTTGTGGTAAACTGTGCCTTTACAGCCTCTATCGTAGCTTTTAATTTAGATGGAGAATGCGCGAAGTCTTTGTAAACATTAGTCTCATTTTCATTGTTTAATAATTCTAATCGCTTTGCGGCACCTGTAAAAGAAGCTATCGCATCGTTAAACTGGTCGCCGTTGATATCCAGTTGTGCGCAAACCAATTTTGCGGCGTTCAGGTTCATCAGGTTGTGATCGCCGAAGACTTTCAAAGGAGTCTCATCAGGCAAAAGGTAAGTAATTCCGTCCAATACCTTATGATCGGGTATGTTATACCCTATTTTCTCGACCGATGCCTCAGAACTCTCAACCAGATCATTCAGGTCCCTGTCTGCGCTACAATAAATAAGCTTGCCATCCGGTTGTATAGTATCTATAAATATCCCGAATTGCCGGGTATAATCCGCATAGGTCGGGAACACATTAATATGATCCCATGCAATTCCGCTGATCACCCCAATATTTGCCTTATAAAGATGAAATTTCGGTCTCCTGTCTATCGGTGAGGCCAGATACTCATCTCCTTCAATAACGATAAGCGGCGCTGCTGCTGTAACCTTTACCATAGTATCAAAACCAGCAAGCTGGGCGCCTACGAGGTAATCAAAATCCCTTTCGTAAAAATTCAGCACATGAAGGATCATGGAAGTAATGGTAGTCTTACCGTGACTGCCGCCAATAACAATCCTTAGCTTGTCTTTGGTTTGCTCGTAAATGTATTCAGGATAGGAAAATATCTTAAGGCCAAGTTCCTGCGCTTTCAAGAGCTCAGGGTTATCCTTAAGGGCATGCATTCCCAGAATTACAGCGTCCAGGCCGTTCGTAATATTGCGCGCGTCCCAGCCCATAAATTTTGGCAGGATACCATACCGGGCCAGTCTGCTGCCGGATGGCTCAAATATAACATCATCAGATCCAGTTACCTGATAGCCTTTTTTATGAAGGGCAATCGCAAGATTGTGCATGGCGCTACCGCCTATCGCAATAAAATGTATACGCATTTTGTGTTGAATTTATTGATTAAGGATTTGTTCAATCCTTCTGAAAACGGGCAGCCACCCATTCCCCGTTTTTCTTATGATCTACATAACGGATGCCAAAACCTTCGCATTCACTTTTAATCATATCAAGATCGGGTACCTCGTAAAAACCACTAAAGAAAATGCTTCCGCCAGCGCTCAGCACACTGGCGTAGGTACTAATCTGGTCCAGCAGGATATTCCTGTTGATGTTGGCAAGAATAACCTCAAAGATTAATTGAGGAATAACTTCCTTGCCACCACAAAGTGCGGTAATGTTATGGGTGTCATTAAGTTCGGTATTCTCTAAAGTACTCTGGTAACAAACCTCATCGTAATCTATCGCTACCAGCGGCCCCGATCCTCGCTTAGAGGCAAGAATTGCCAGTATACCTGTTCCGCAGCCCATATCCAGTACCTGCCTATTCCTAAGATCTGATTCTAAAATGTATTCCATCATCATTGTGGTGGTCTGGTGATGACCGGTGCCGAATGCCATCTTCGGATCAATTACTATCTCGTAAGCATATTGAGGCTGAGGCTGATGAAAGGTGGCCCTCACATAACACTGATCGCTGATGATGAGGGGTTCAAAATTTTTCTCCCACTCTTCATTCCAGTTTTCCGCGGCAATTTCAGCCACGCTATAGGTATATTCAAATTCTCCTTCAAACTGAGCCAGGACGTTTTTAAGATCAGACTCGGCAAAGCCCGCCTGATCTATAAATCCTGTAAAACCATCGGACACATCTTCAAAAGTATTGAAACCTATGTCTGCCAGTTCAGCAATCAGCAGGTCCTTCTGATATTCTTCTATTTCCTTAAAATCGAAAGTAACCGCGATGTATTGCATTAAGCATTGAAGGTTTTAACGATGTCCGCAAAGTCTCTCGATTTAAGAGATGCACCGCCGATAAGTCCACCGTCGATATCTGACTGTGAGAACAGCTCCGCAGCATTTTTAGGATTACAGCTTCCGCCGTACAATATGGTCGTGTTTTCTGCTGTTGCCGCATCATATTTCGCAGCAATCTCCTTGCGGATGAAAGCATGAACTTCCTGAGCCTGCGCTGAAGTAGCAGTGAGACCTGTTCCTATAGCCCACACAGGTTCATAAGCAATTACAATCTTTGCAAAGTCTTCAGTAGAAAGCCCAAAAACACCATTTTCAAGCTGACTTTTCAATACCTCAAAATAGCTTCCGTTATTTCTTTCATCCAGTGTTTCACCGATACAAAAAATAGGAGTCAGATCATTGTGAAGGGCGATAACTGTTTTTTCAGCAAGTAACTCATCAGTTTCAGCAAAGTACTGGCGTCTTTCAGAGTGGCCAATAATTACATATTCACAACCTACCGACTTGATCATTTTCGCAGAGATCTCTCCGGTATAGGCACCGCTTTCTTTTTGGTGGCAGTTTTGTGCACCTATGCTTACTGTAGTTCCACCCAATTTGGCAAGGCTGTTTAAGTGTATTGAAGGGGCACAGATAATGGCAATCTGTTCACCTTTTTTCTCATCTCTTACCATGTTAACAATCTCTGAAAATAACGATATGCCTTCAGCATAATCCAGGTTCATTTTCCAGTTTCCGGCAACTATTTTTTTTCTCATAATATATTTTATTTGGGTTGATAAGGTTATCGCCAGATAACCTGGGTTTAAAAGTGTCTGTGTATTTTCGTATCTTCAAATATTCTTGTCAGGATGTCTTTTTCTGTCTGATCAAATTCAAGTCCTCTGCGTTCATATACTTTAGAGGAAGTCTCAAACATCTTATGCAGTGCATAAGTCTCAAATCCATGGGCACCGCCCCAGGCAAAGTCGGGTATGAAATTTCTAGGGAAGCCGGCACCAAATATATTAGCGCTTACACCCGCTACTGTACCAGTATTAAACATGGTATTTATACCGCATTTAGCATGATCGGCCATGATGAGACCGCAGAACTGCAGTCCGGTTTGCCTAAAGTGCGCTGTAGCATAATCCCATAGCTTCACTTCAGAATAATTATTTTTCAAGTTGGAATTGTTGCTGTCTGCCCCGATATTACACCACTGTCCCATTACGGCATTGCCAAGGTAGCCGTCGTGACCTTTGGAGGAATATCCCCAAATTACTGCGTTGTTAATTTCTCCACCTACCCTGCTATACGGACCAATAGTAGTCTGTCCGTAAATCTTGGCTCCCATTTTTACCTGCGAATCATGACAAAGCGCAAAAGAACCTTTGATATTTGTTCCTTCCC
>DATFQH010000111.1:0-7411 GCA_035264385.1 Pedobacter sp. | reverse complement strand
ACCTGCTTAGTGTATACAGAGACAGAACACGCACGCTCAGGGTCCTGGGCAACACAGACGTTACCTTTAGAATTGTAAAAGGACTGGACTACAAATTCAACCTTGGTCTGGACCGCTCAGTTGCGGAAAGAAATACAACGATTTTCCCTAACCTGACCGACATTAACCCGACAGGGAAATATGTTCAGTACAATCTAGATTCCAAAAGTACGCTGATGGAACACTACCTCAATTACAGCCTGCTGACAGGCAAGCATAAGCTCGAGGCAATCGCCGGGTTTTCCTACCAGAAATTCGAAAGGGGAGGGACAACCTTCAGTATAGACGGAATCGCAGATCTGAACAGCGGAGTACTGCCCGAAAACAATCCTGGATTTAAGGGCAAACAGACTGGAGTTTTCGGGCTTTTACAGGAGAACGAACTGCAGTCTTACTTTTCAAGGGTAAATTATTCTTACGATAACAAATACCTGGTAACCGCTTCCGTGCGCGCCGACGGTTCTACCCGCTTTGGTGAAAATAATAAGTATGGTTATTTCCCTTCTTTTGCATTGGGCTGGAACATCGCAGAAGAAGAATTCCTGAAAACCTCTGCTCTGGTCAGCGACCTGAAGCTTCGGGCCAGCTGGGGGCAGACAGGTAACCAGGAAGTACAAAACAAACTCACTAAAGCGAGTTACGCGCTTTCAACCGGTGACGGATATTACCTTTATGACGATCTTGCCCTCATCAACGGAGTTTCAGTAACCAGAACACCTAATCCTGATCTGAAATGGGAAGTAGTTACCCAGTACAATGTAGGTCTGGACTTCGAACTGTGGAAAGGAAAATTCTACGGGACACTGGATTATTTCAATAAAACCACGACAGATGCTATCCTGAACATTCCGTCCCAGCCATTGAGCCCTACAACTACCGTGTGGGTCAACATAGATGGAGAAATCGTGAATAAAGGGCTCGAATTCATGTTCGGTTCAAAAATCATCAATACAGGCGATTTTACGTGGTCTGCAGACATCAACGGGGCCACGCTGAACAATGAGATCAAAAGTCTGCCGGTTTCAGAAATTTTATCAGGAACCATTTCAGGGCCTGGACTCTCCGGTGTAGCTGCCAACATTTACAAAAGCGGTTATGCCGCAGGTTCATTTTACCTTCTGGAGCACATCGGCTTCGATGATAACGGAGGGAACATATTCAGAGATGTAAACAACGACGGCGCAATCAACAACAGCGACCGTGTTATCTTTGAAGGCGCCATTCCGAAGTTCACTTACGGCCTGAACAGCCAGATGACCTATAAAAGCTTCGACTTTTCATTCTCCATCATCGGGCAGTCCGGCGGCTATTTAGTAAATAACACCTCCTTAAACGCCTTAAATATTAATAACCTGGCCTCAGACAGAAATGTTGCGCAGCGCTACGTCAAATCAGGTGCGAATCCTGCAAACCCTCCTCAGTTATCTAGTCTTTATCTGGAAAAATCAGACTTTCTCAGGTTAAACTCAGCACGTCTGGGCTATAACTTTAAGCTGCAGAAACTGTCATGGCTTCAGGGGCTGGGTCTATACGTCACCGGACAGAATTTATTGACAATAACCAAATACAGTGGATACGATCCATTAATTAACAGCCCCAAATCAAGCGGTGGTAACCAGTCGCTGGGGATCGATTATGCCAACTACCCGACAGCAAAGACAATTATTTTTGGCGCAACTTTAAAATTATAAAAATGAAAGCGAATAATATATTTAGAACTAAAAACATCTTGTTTCTGCTCACAACCCTGATCTTCACCGGTTGTACAAAATTAGATGAAAAGGTGTACGATGAAGTGCTGGGGAATAATGCTTCAAGCCCCGCAGGTGCTTTGGCTGCGGCCTATGACAGATTGGGTGATGGGACTTTTGTAGACCACGGCGCTGTATTCGCATTACAGGAATACACCACAGACGAAGCCATCCTTGCAACCCGCGGCAGTGACTGGGGTGACGGCGGTAAATGGAGATCCATGCACGAATTTACCTGGGCATCCGATAACCCGATCGTAACCGACAACTGGAACATGCTCACCAATGGCATTACCCGTGCACTAACCGCAATCAGGGAAATAACCAACAGCAGTGAAACGCAGAAAACCCTGTTGCTTGCAGAAGCCAAAGGACTGCTGGCCTACTATACCTTTACCACACTCGATCTTTTCGGTCAGGCCCCATATCGTGATCCCCTGATTGACAAGCCACCACTAGAGGTAAAACAGGCCGCAACTGGTATTGATGAGTTGATCCTGCAGGTAGAAGCCCTTATCCCGGACCTTGCTACTCTTGGCGCGCAATCGACGCACAATGGCAGGTTTACCAAAGAAGCGGCCTACGCCCTGCTCACCAATATGTATCTGAACCGGGCTGTATTGAAAGACCGGTATGCCACTTCCTTTAACTTCAATGAAAAGGCAGTCAACAGCAACGATACCGACATGGATAAGGTAATTTATTATAGCTCTCTGCTCATTAACTCAAATAAATTCCAGCTGACCAGCAATTACTTTGACAGCTTCTCCATCAACAATTCAAAAGGATCGGAACTCATCTTCGTTGTTGTACAAAAGATCGACTACATCAGAAACGGTTCCAACTCTTTCGGCTATGTCGGTGTCGAACGGAATCAAAAACCATCCCCTGCCAACAGAGGCACCAATGCTGCCTGTATCAGTCCCGAATTCTATGCCAGTTGGGAAGGCAATCACGATGATCCAAGGTTCTCCAGAAAATACCAGTATGGCGACGGAACCTGGTTCATGAACGATGCTGAAGGCAGTGTTCCCGGTTCAGATATCGTACCTAACAGCCCAAACAACCTGCCATGGTTCCATTTCAACCGCGGTATCATGGTTGGACAACAGTACGGGCCAAGACTTAACGCTGCAGGCGGGTTCGAAAAAACGGCCGAGGGCAGAATTAAGGTCTTTGAACTGGTAATGGAAAAAAGTACAGGTACTAAAATGAACTTTACCCCTGAGCTCAATTTCAGCAACCCTTCACAGGCTGTATTTGCCCAAAACGAGATCAATCGCGGGGCGCGTTGTTTCAAGTATGAGTTTGACCCCGAAGAAGGTAATGGTAGCAGCAATGTAGATATTCCACTCGCACGTTTAGGAGCAATTTATACCATGAGGGCAGAAGCCTATTTCCGCAAAGGACAAAACGGACTTGCGCTGGATGACATCAATAAACTACGTACCTCCAGAACAAGAGAATCGCTTTATGGAAATGCACCGGGCGTTGCCATTGCATCCCTCAATGAAGCAACGCTTTACAAGGAGATCGCATTTGAAACTTACTGGGAACTCTACAGACGTCCGCAGATGATCCGTTTCGGAAAGTTCGAGCAGCCATTCAGTGCAAAGCCGACAACCCAGCCTTTCAGGAGAATTTTCCCCATACCACAGTCGACCATGGATGTATCCAAAGCCTTCGACCAAAATCAGGGATACCCCAAATAAATAACGCATATGAAATCCATCCTTTGTATCCTGTTGCTGATTGCTATATCTTTTTTTACCAGAACGGATGAAAACAATCCGCCCATAAATAAAATCCAGGTTATTGGGTCGCACAATAGCTTTAAACAAGCTCTCGATCCGGCCTTATTTAAAGTATTTCAGCAAATAGATTCTGTATCTGCCGGTAAGCTGGATTATGAGCACACGGGTTTCGGCGAACAGCTAAGCCTTGGTCTTAGAAATTTGGAGATCGATGTCTATGCAGATGCAAAGGGTGGCAGATACAGCCGCCCAAAAGGCCTCAGCTGGGCAACAAATCAGCAGCAGTACGATGTTGCCGGAGAAATGAACGCACCCGGCTTCAAAGTACTGCACATACCCGATCTTGACTTCAGAAGCAATGCCCTTACCTTTACAGGGGCATTGCTTCAGTTAAGAAAATGGTCTGAGGCCCATCCCGGTCATACACCCGTATTCATTACCCTTGAAGCTAAGGACGATTCAATCAGCCGGGCAGAATTCACGCAACCTGAGAAGTTCACAGCTAATACTTTCGATGAACTCGACAAAGCCTTAACGGCCGGTCTCGGATCGAAACATTTAATAACCCCCGATCAGGTTCGCGGAAAGTACAACAGCCTTGAAGCTGCCGTGTTGCAGGGCAACTGGCCACTGCTTGAATCGGCAAGGGGGAAGTTTATTTTTATTCTCGATGCAGAAGGTGAAAAAAGAGCACTGTATACAAAAGGACATCCAGCCCTTAAAGGGCGTGTATTATTTGCCAATGCAGATCCGGGAACTCCGGAATCGGCCATTATGATCATAAACGATGCAAAAAGTGCTGAAATTCCCGAACTTGTGAAGAAAGGATACATCATTCGTACACGGGCAGACAAGGACACACGGCAGGCCAGGAATAATGACAGGTCAGATTTTATGGCCGCATGTGCATCCGGTGCGCAGATCATCACTACAGATTATTACCAGAAAAGTACCCGCTTCAAATCAGATTATATCGTATGTTTTGCAGAAGGGCAATATTTCAGAATGAACCCTTTGTTCAAATAGCAAAAAGCCCCGGAAATTTTCGTTGACCGGGGCTTTTCTTATTGCTCAGTTAGCGTCGTTTCGCTTTTCGAAGCCTTTTTGGCCGCTGCGGCCTTTACCGGAGCTCCGTTTTTATCTGCAGCTTCAACAGGCTTCCCCTCTTTCACAATCCTTGCGCCCAGGGGCGATTTAACGGAAAGTTTTTTTGCGAGGTAAGTAGCTACTTTTTTGATTTCCTTCGACGATTTTTTTGATTCATAACCATTTTTCTCTAAAACTTCCTTAAGTTCCAGTGTTAGTTTCTCATAAATTTCATTGCGAACTATTTTCCTGGCTTTTTTTATAGACTTTGATTCTTCTTTTTTCATGTACTGGGTTGCTTAGCAGGTTATAAAACAGTGTTATATAAATATAATTGCCATTTCACAGGATATAATCGGTTAACAGCAATATTACGTTAATTTGAAGATAACTTAATATTATCATTATGTTAAATGAGCCACCTATTGTTAACAAAACTTTACTGCAGCTTTATTTTTGAAATCTTGAAAGTATGGAACAATTTATGCAGCTTTGACCCGTTAACACACAACTTATGGAAAATTTTACAATGCTGCAGTTTTTTCAGTGGTACTATCCCGCCGACGGCAGCCTGTGGAAGTTTTTCACATCAGAAGCACAGCGGCTAAAGGCCATCGGGATAGATACCGTTTGGTTGCCCCCCGCTCATAAAGGCATGGCAGGAGCAGATGCCAACGGCTATGATTCCTACGACATTTACGACCTTGGTGAATTTGATCAGCGCGGAAGCCTGCGGACCAAATACGGAACAAAAGACGAATTTATAGCAGCAGTTCAGGCAGGTAAACAAGCCGGATTGAAGATATACGCAGATATTGTGCTCAACCACATGGGTGGTGCAGAAGAAAAGGAACGCATCACCGTAAGAAAGGTAAACCCCGAAAACCGGGAAGAATTCATTAGCGATCCCTTCGAGATTGAAGCTTTTACACGCTTTACCTTTCCGGGAAGAGGCGGGAAATACTCAGAATTTATCTGGGATCACCATTGCTTTGCAGGTGTAGACTACGACGCCCTGCAGGAAGAAACAGCGATCTTTAAAATTCAGAACGAATTTGGCGATGCCTGGCAGGATGTACTTTCAGACGAACTGGGTAATTATGATTACCTGATGCTCTCAGATATCGACTTTCGCAATCCTGCAGTACGCGAAGAACTCAAACGCTGGGGCAAATGGTTCTATGAAACAGCAGGATTCGATGGCTTTCGCCTGGATGCCATCAAACACATGGCGCCCTCTTTTTATAACGAATGGCTCGATTACCTGCGCAGCGATCTGCAGCAGGAATTTTATACCGTGGGAGAGTACTGGGCACCCGGCGATCTGTCCGCGCTGCTCAAGTACATTGACGCCACAGAGGGAAGAATGTCTTTATTTGATGCCCCGTTACAGTCCAATTTACATCGGGCATCTGTTGAAGGCTCCAGTTACGACCTGCGCAGCATATTCGATAATACACTCGTTCAGGCAAGGCCCGAACTGGCAGTAACACTTGTAGAAAATCACGATACGCAACCCTTGCAATCACTCGAACAAACCGTAGAACAATGGTTCAGACCTTTGGCTTATGCCCTGATCATGCTGCGGGAAGCCGGTTATCCCTGCGTATTCTATACTGATCTGTATGGAGCCGAATATACAGACAAGGGGAATGACGGCCTCGATCAGCAAATTGTGATGCACCCGATGCAAGAACTCGAGGCTTTACTTTACGTCAGAAAACACCTGTCCTACGGACAGCAGCGCGATTACTTCGACAATCCCCAATGTATCGGCTGGACACGTCAAGGCGATAATGAACATCCGGGTTCGGGTTGTGCGGTGATCATCTCCAACGGCCTTGGTACTACAAAACCCATGGAGATCGGGAAATCTTTCGCAGGCAAAACATTCACAGACCATCTCGGTAAGATAGATCTGCAGGTCACCATCAACGAAGACGGATGGGGAGACTTTATGGTCTATGCCGGATCAGTATCCGTTTGGACAATGGCCCAATAAACTAAAAATTCTTACCTACCTTCTCCAGCATTTCAGCAGGGATGTTCTGCGTATCCACCAGTAGAAAACCATCCAGGCAATCGGAGAATTTAGGATCTATGTTGAAGCAGATGATCTTGGCATTGAGGTTCATATACTGCCTTAGCAATACCGGGATCTTGATGTGCGAATTCTCAATATCAGAGATCAGGCTGTCCAGATCCTTCAGCGACTCACTACTCTCGATCAGCAGATCCTTATCTATGGCAGAAAGATCCGCCTTAAACTTATTCTTTGGCTTTACATAGTGCGCCAGTTCGTAATCGAAGTGATTCTTTGTAATGTAATCTACAATGAGCGATTTGGAGAATTTAGAGAAATTGTTGCTGATGCTCACCGGGCCAAACATGTACCGATATTGCGGATTATCCAGCAGATACTTCAGAATACCTTTCCAAAGCAGGAACAAGGGTAACGGTTTTTGCTGGTATTCCTTGCGGATCCAGGACCTGCCCAATTCAATTCCCTTGCGAAGAATAGGGTAAAAAGGTTCCTTTATCTTGAATAATTCCGACAGGTAAAAGCCCCTGCGGCCCATAGTGTTCAGAATTTCATCACCCTTTCCGATGCGGTACGCGCCAACTATGTTCTGCAGTTCCTTGTCCCAAATGAACAAATGATTGTAATAGATGTCATAATTGTCCAGGTCGATCTTTTTATTCGTACCCTCGCCCACTTCTCTAAATGTGATCTCACGCAGACGGCCAATTTCCCTTAAAATATTAGGAATGCTGACCGTA
>DATFQH010000110.1:0-7098 GCA_035264385.1 Pedobacter sp. | reverse complement strand
AATTCTGGTCAGCGGCTTTTCGTGACCGCAACCTCTCCTGGGATCTTGGTTGGCCCGATTGATCAGCTCCTCGATAGTCGAGATGCCATCACCGGTTACTGAAGCCGGCGTCCTTTTAGATACCGCAGTCAACTTGTAATTGACGATTAGGAAACGGTAATCGTCTCCTTCGACATGCTTTTCCGCAATCACCCGGTCAGAAATGCTTTTAGCAAGGATCAGAGCGTTAACAGCTGTTTCCATATCCCGGATTCCTGTAGTAATTCCTCGCCCGTGATTTCCATCCGAAGGCTTGATGACCAGCGGATAACCGAAGTCGGCCACGGCTTCACTTAAATCTACCTGATCGGAGATTATCCGTCCTTTCGGTACAGGTATATAATTGTCGCTCAGGATGCGCTTTGTCTCTTCCTTATCACCGGCACTGTCTACACCTATGCTACTGGTCGTGTCGGCTATCGTTGCTCTGATAACCCTTTGGTTCCGGCCATAGCCAAACATGACCAGAGACTCTTTGTCCAGTCTGGTCACCGGGATTTTACGATCTTCGGCGGCTGTTACCAAAGCCTGTGTGCTCGGGCCATAACCTTCCTCGTACAAGATCGAACGGAGTGCCTGCAAATCCGGTTCCAGATCGTAACATCTTCCTGCAGCGATTGCCTGCACCAGTCTTATGGCAGCTTCAACTGCGTAAATTCCTGCGTTTTCCAGGATATACGAGAAGACTACATGGTAGACACCGCGCTGTCCGGCCGACCTGGTCCGGCCAAAGCCAGTATCCATGCCTGCAAGTGTTTGTAGCTCTAATGCTACATGTTCCACCACATGCCCCAGCCAGGTTCCTTCTTTCATTCTGGTAATGAACCCCCCTTTTGTACCTACCGAACAACGGTGGGTGTACAAAGAAGGGATTATGCCTGTCAGTTTTTCTGTAAAGCCGCTTATGTAATTGGTCGGGTAATCCTCATATATCCCGATATCCAGCTTCACCACAATAAGTTTTTTTCTATAATTAGACCAATAATTTGGTCCATGCAACACACTGATCTCTCTAATTTGCATTTGGCTTTTTCCTTACTTTTATGTTAATTTTATTATTTTTACGGTACTGTCTTTTTTGCTAGTGTCCTCGACCTTTGTTGCCTTGTCGCGTCCCGCTTGTTTGAACCACTGCAAGGATGAGAATCTGCGGGGCTGTTTTGTCCACTGGTACATCCTGCGCAGCATAAAGGCGACAGTAACACTAGCTGACAATTGTTTTGCTCATTTCTTGTCAATTATTTAATGCTTTAACCTTGCATTGGATTGAAAGGTTTAAGTAAAAAGTACTGGTTTTTTGAGGATAAATACGTCGGATTTGAAAACCGAATAGGAATATGATTTAAGTAGATTGATTAGACGAAATTGTGTTTATAATCGATGCATCAGATCTCCGGATGAAGGATGTTCTGATAATTTACTTTGTCCATTTAATGCTCACCTGCTGGTCGCCGGGTAAGGTGTAAATCATCGCGCCTTTATCTGCGGGTTTACCTTCGACCCGTTGTTTGCTTGATTTGATTCGGACTTCGAATTGAGGCAATCTCGTGCGTCCTTTCTTTATGATCCTCATCTGGCAGGTTAATCGTTTGTCTCCAAGAAGCTGAAAACGAACGGATTTACCTTCCCTGACCTCATAGTCTGCCACCGGATAATCCACGTAGATCATAAAATCTCCGCCGGGAACTTTGTAATATTGCCTTGGTAAAATGCCAAATGCGATACCGGAGCCGTATACTTCCTGTCCGACTTCTCCTGACTTTTCCCAGCCGTCGTGAATGTCTTCAAGAGGAACAAAGAGTTGGGGATCTATCTCACCCGTTTTTACTTCTTCTGACAGCATGTCCGGTGGCAGCATGGGTGGATAATACGATGAGATCCGCGTTACTGTATATCTGACAAATTCAGCGATGAGCAGACGAATGGAAGCAAGCAGTTCAATTCCATCGGCCTCCGCGATATATTCGAGCAAACCGGCATGAACCTCTTGCTCTTCATAAGCAGCTGTGTAAGGTGCGTCGCTTAAAGGGAAGATGGCAAAGAAGGTTGGAAAGTTCTTGCCGTACCCATAATTGCAATCCCAAAGCTGGACATTTTTGAAAATGGACGCAATAAAGACGTAGCTGATGTTGAGGTACTTTTTTTCTTTGGTTTCTTTGTACAGCCTAAGCATAGCTTTAGCGGCAAACGAAGTGTTGTTGGCCTGATAGAAAATTTCAAAACCTAATTGAGCTAACTTGTCCGCTGCTGCTTTTGCTTCGTCAAAGAATCGCTGATCCCCTGTTAGTTTCCATACTTCCAACATCAGGTGTGCGTACGCTCCCGGAACGTCTTTTTCTCCCCCTTCGCCGGGTTTGGTTTCTGCCTTTACTATTTCCAGGGTATCCATCTTGTAAAATACCGGCCATTGGTATTCAAAATGGCGGGCTACGCTGATGACATAGTCAATCGAATCCAGTACAAGCCTTTTTGCATCTTCATCCCCTGTTCCTGCCAGCCTGGTAAGGTTCAGTAAGGGATGGTGAAGATACCATGCGTCCATTATGTTGGGTTGCTTCTGCTCTTCTGATCCGTCCAGTTCTTTTTCCAGTGTGGGCAGCCAGCGGACGACAGTCCTAAGTTTTTCGTTATAGAAAGCGGGCACGCCATCTCTGATCTGCTGAATGATTGGATGCTCTTGTTCTTTCCAGTGACAATATTCCATTAGCGGAACCAGAACTGCCATTTGTACCATCAGTTCAGGCGGCGTTTTATAATCACAAACGTAAGCATTCAAATAGGGATGACCGGCGGCAAATGTCCAGCAGCCTTTATGCTCGGCCAGTCCAATAAGTCCGTATTCTGCCGTGTCCGGCCAGTGATGATAAACCGTTTCTGGCTTCGGAATGAGTAAGTAAATGGCGGCGAGATGATCCAGAAACTGACTGGTGAGTTGGAAATTGTCCTTGGGAACGGCTTCGCTCAATAGCACAAAAGCGTCGGAGACGATAAATTGCTGTCCTGCTGGAACGGGCTTGTCCTCTGTTGGCGGGGGTGCAAATCCGAGCTCAGGCCACTTCCCGCCCACAAGTTCCCTGCAGGAGGTTTGAGTGGCATCACAATATTCTGCCAGCGCTGTCAAATTTTGAAAGTAAAAGACAGAGGCAGAGGCTGGCTGTGGCAGACTAAAGAATAGCAGACCCGAACGGGTACCTTCCTGTTGCATATGAATCGTGCCTTCTTCACTGATTTCGCCCTCGGTTGTTAATGGAAGGATATCCTTCGGCCAATACGGGATCAGCGTAGGAAAGTTTGCTTCCATAATGGTTGTATACCGGATGACGGGATGTGCGGGATCCGGGAAACTTATGCTGGTACGGAAGGTGGCAGTTTCAGCCCTTGCGCTGATTCGCAGACCATTTTCATACTGGTCGATCGACTCGATAACCAGCGGATCGCTGGCTGAGAAAATAAGCCTGAAGGCCAGCTGATCTTTCTGTGGGAATTGTGCCGTCATCCATATGGAGTCGGGCGCAATGATGATTTTAATTTGGTAATTCAAACAATTGAGTGTTTCTATTGGCTCGTTCTTGCTAATATTGTTTTGGGCAACTGCTGCCCATGTAGAAAATAAGTTCATAATTGAATGTTATGGTGTCTCAATGCTTGCAATATATAACCGGGGCTACGCATGGAAGTCAGGGGTTAGCGCAACGGCCTGCCCGCTGAAGTCCGAACGGTGAAAAGCCCTGAAAATATGGCGAGAAGCCCCATGATGACATGAGGTAGGTATACCTCATGTTTGAAAGCCAGGACCCAGGGAGATAAAGTAAGTGCCAGGCCAAGCAAGATATCCATATTCAGGTGCATGGACATAGGTATACTGCGAAGGATACCGCCTTCATAATCGGTCATAAAAGACATTGCTAATATTAAAATGCCGGCGATTATAGCTACGGCTGTAGCTGTAACTGAACCGCTGAAGCCAAGGAGCCATGGTGCTGCAATGAGCACGACAGCGGATAGATAGTCAAGTACTACGTGAAATTTTCTTCTGATGATCTTCATGATGTCTGAATTTCAATACCTAATTTAACCGTCTCAGGTTAAAAAAGTTCCCAAGGTAAACACGCGATTTACTGAGATAAATACGTGCTGTCGTGCCGACAAATACTTTATCCACAATAGAATCATACGCAACGAACAAAGCCTCTTTTGGCTTTAGGTTAAGCGATATGAAATGCCTGGTTATGTCCGGCAACGGCAAACTTCGGTGTATTTAAAAAGTATGGCTCATAAGGCAAATCATCAGCCCGAAGGGCGCAGATTTCCTTAACATTTGCTTTCGCCAAATGATAGTCAGCACAATAACAAAAACCAGTTGAAATGCAGCATCTCCGAGATAGATCTTCAAGATCGTCCCCTTGAGTGCACAATCACTGTCAGTTTTTGGGCCGGTTACTGCCATGGAGCCAGAATGTCAATCAGGGGCCATATTCCAGTTAGCAGGTAGTAAGTGCTTGCGTAAAAAGGGTGATTTTTCTCGTCTGCTTCTGTTTAACAATTCCCCGGCTGGAGATACGGTGGTATCATTTCCGATAGGATATCGGTTCAGCACAGCCGCAGGCACTACAGCGGCTGTACTGGTTTCTGTGGATCAGGCTAACTCTCCCAAAAGCATTTTGCTCTTTTCGGTGTGTTCCGTGATTGTGGCATGGGAAACAGTTGCAATATGTCTGGTATGCATTTCCGGCATATCCGTTTTACCTGCTGTACTTTTAATAAAATCGCCTGTCAGGGACTTGAGCTGCTGATGCGTCTCGTGTTGTGCCTGCATGAAGGCCTTGTCAAAGGCGGCACCACTGACGGCATTCAGGGTATCCATGACTGCCTTTCCTTTGGCATCCATCGGCGGTATTGGCGTATTAAGTTCTTTCAGGACGGTGGCAATTGCCTTTTGCTCGTCCGCTTCACATTTTGCGAACATTTTCACTTTGGGATTGACCGCTTTGCTGAGCGCAATTTCGCTGGTTATCAGCGACAGGCTTCCCAACATTCCCAGGCGGGCACGGAACTCCGCCTCAGACTCTGCCTGGCTTGCCGGAGAGAAGGATTGCAACATGACAGTGGATGAAAATCCCGCCATGACAAGCAGGGATCCTTTAAGGGATGTAGATAGGAAGTCCCTTCTCGAATTTTGATTGTTGTGTTTCATGGTTTTGTAGATTGATATATTTATTAGAATATAAGTTTTATCGTCTTAATTTCTTTGGAATCGGTTTGAACACCGCCCGCTGAACAGCGAAGCGCTTTGAGGGTACTGCGGTGCTATCTTCCAGGTCGTGGAATTTAGCGTTCATCACCCATACCTGGCTGCCGCGGAGCGCAGCCGTTGAAGGATAAGAAAAGCGGTCTGCAACAAGAGTTGTGGCGGCGATTTCGGCACTATCCCAGTCATCTGTACTAAGCAGCTTGTAAATCTTTTCTGCACCACCGTTTTGAATCAGGGTCAAAGTGTCCTGTGCGTTCAGCAGCAATCCATCGGCATTCATGAAAAAATTAGCCATTACGACCTTATGCGGATTGTTCGGAGCGTTTAACGGCACTTTATATAAGGCTCCGGTTGCGCCGCTGGAAGCAAGCAAGAAGCCAGAGGAATGCCAGACAATTCCGTTCAGTCCGATGCCCTTGGTTTTATACAGATCGCTCGAGGAAAACAAAGAGGGCTTGCCGCTATGATCAACCTTGTAAATCACGTTGGCGTAACTGTCCGTAACATATGCATTTTGCTCATCGTCAAAAATCAGGTCGTTAGGAAAATGCGGTGCCGATACCAGCGGGGCCAGGTCAATGTCGTTCATTTTACGGCCGGTTTCCAGGTCTATAATGATCAGGCGGCAAAGTTTATTGCGTGTTTGTTGTGAACTGTACTTACTGTAATTCGCATCTCCCGCACAGACAAACAGGCGCTTTCCGTCTGGATGGATTTTCATTCCATAGGTTGATCGTAATGTTGTGTCGGTGAAGACTGCGCTGTACCTGCCCTGTAAGTCTACCTTTCCAATGGTAGCGAGACGGGCAGAGGATACATAATAAACATTTCGGACGGCATCAAAAGCTATCCCTTCCGGATAACTGCCGGGAGCAACAAATTCCAACCGCTCAGTGGGGCGGTTCGCTATACAACCGGCGATCAGCGCCAATGAGAAATATAGGATAGTGAGTTTCAGTTTCATATTGTTTTGCGTTGGATGGCGTAGATCACACCGTTGGCGTCTTCAGATACATAGATTACTCCATCCGGGGTCATAGCTAGACCTGCCGGACGGCCAAACCTGGCTTTACGTTTGAACATCAGGAAGCCTGGTTTCAAAAATCCTGACAAAAAATCTTCATGACCTACCGGGACGCCATTTTTAAAACGGATCCGGGTGACATTAAAGCCTATCGGTTTGCTCTTGTTCCAGGAACCGCGCATGCATACTAATCCGTCTCCCGCATAGCCGATTGGCGTATTGTTATTATTCGGGAAGAAATGGAAGGCTATGGGTGCCATGTGGGCGGGTAAATCGAGCACTGATGGCTCTGTGCTTTGTACCCAATGTTCTTTATCGTCACCTGGGGGGTCATCCCTGGTTTTATCGATTTCACGCTTTCCATAAGCAAAAGGATAACCGTAGTTGCCTTCCTCTACGATCCGGTTTACCTCTTCAGGAGGCCAGTTGTCCCCCTTGGTATCAGCGCCATTATCTATTCCCCAGAGTTCTCCTGTGGCAGGGTGCCAATCAAAGCCGATCGTATTGCGCAGGCCGCTGGCATATATTTTTCGCTTCCAGTTCTTAGGGTCGACCTGAAGGATGGAAGCTACTTCCATATCATCCTCTTTACAGTCATTGCATTCTGTGCCAATCGTAATGTACAACATGCCATCTGGCCCAAAGGCAATAGTTCGGTTGGGGTGCTGTCCACCGCTGGGCATATCATTGATGAGCACTTCCGGATCCCCAACGGTTCCGTCTGCATTCATTGGATAGCGCCTTAACTCCCGGTTGCTGCACAGATATAGGTAATTGTCTTTTG
>DATFQH010000109.1:0-15961 GCA_035264385.1 Pedobacter sp. | reverse complement strand
CTCAGAAATCGCAATTCTTTTTGAGAGTCTGACAAAGGATGACAGGCAGAGAATTATTAATTTATTGTCTGTCGAGATCGCCTCTGAAGTAATATCCGAGATGCATGAAGAATCACACCCTGAAGAATTGTTGCTTCAGATGCATCCGGATAAAAGAACTGAGATTGTTGAGGAGCTGGATTATGATGATGCAACAGACATCATTTCACAGCTGGAAAAGCATGAACAGGCAGAGATTCTTGAAGATCTGAGTGAGGATGACGCGTCTAATATCCGTAACCTTCTGAGCTATCATGAAGAAACAGCGGGTGGATTGATGAACACGGAGTTTATCAGGATCAACCTTGACCTGACCAAGAAGGATGCAATAGATGAAATCATCAGGCAGAGCGAAGAAATTGAAGAATTTTATACAATTTTTGTAATTAATGACGACAATGTCTTTCAGGGCATCGTGTCTTTAAAGGATATCATTAAATCCAAAGGAAACGTAAAGATCACTGAACTTGTGAAGGCTGAAGTGGCCTGGGTGCATCCGGATACGGATCAGGAAGAAGTGGCTAGGCTGATCTCTCAGTATAACATTACAAGTATCCCTGTTTTGGATAACGACATGAAGCTTTTGGGACGTGTTACCTTTGATGATGTGATCGACGTACTGGAGGATGAAAATACTGAGGATATCCTGAAAATATCGGGTGTATCTGAAGATGAAGAATTGAGTGGTAACTGGGTTGAGGCCGTAAAGTCACGATTGCCTTGGCTGATATTGAACCTGGGCACTGCCTTTTTAGCTTCAGGTGTCGTACGTCATTTTGAGCCCACAATAGCGCGCATAGCGGTTCTCTCGGCTTATATGACCATTATAGCAGGTATGGGAGGCAATGCCGCGACACAAGCGCTCGCTGTGACTGTGAGGAGGATTTCCTTGTATGACCTTACGGATAACCAGGCTTATAGAACAGTTCTTAAAGAATTTACCGTTGGATTGATCAATGGGGCCGTAACAGGATTGATTGTATTTTTATTTGCTTTGTTTTTCGACTCAAACCCGTTGCTAGGCCTGGTAATTTTCCTGGCGATGACAGGTAATCTGCTGATCGCAGGTGTGACCGGAGCAGGTATCCCCTTAATTTTAAAGCGTGTTGGGATCGATCCGGCCATTGCTTCTTCAATAATTATTACAACTTTTACAGATGTTTTCGGATTTTTGCTTTTGCTGGGTCTGGCAAGCAAACTTTTACTATAACTTACTTAATATATGCAAACAACTAAACACAACTGGACTAAAGAAGAAATATCAGCAATATATCATAAGCCATTTCTGGATTTAGTTTATGAAGCTGCTACTATCCACCGGGAAAATAAAGACTATAATGAAGTGCAGGTCAGTTCATTGATCTCTATAAAGACCGGAGGATGCGCAGAGGATTGTTCATACTGCCCTCAGGCTGCACGTTATCATACAGACCTGGAAGTTCAGCCTTTAATGCAGGTTAGCCAGGTGGTTACTGCTGCTGTGAAGGCTAAAGAGGGTGGGGCTTCCCGTCTATGTATGGGGGCGGCCTGGCGTGAGGTTAGAGATAACCGTGATTTTGACAGGGTTATTGAAATGGTTAAGGCGGTGAATGAAATGGATATGGAGGTTTGCTGCACGCTTGGTATGCTTACTGAGCATCAGGCACAGAGACTTGCTGACGCAGGTTTATATGCTTATAACCACAATATTGATACATCAGAAGATGATTATAAAAGAATCATTTCTACAAGAACTTATGATGACCGTTTGAATACCATTAAAAATGTTCGGAAGGCCAAATTAACAGTTTGCAGTGGTGGTATTATTGGACTGGGTGAAACTGTTGAAGACAGGGTTTCAATGCTGCAGACCTTGTCTAATATGGCTGTTCATCCGGAATCTGTCCCTGTTAATGCGCTGGTTCCGGTTAAAGGAACACCTCTGGAAGCACAACCACGGGTTCCAATCTGGGATATGGTAAGAATGATCGCTACCGCACGTATAGTGATGCCAAATTCAGTAGTTCGTTTATCGGCCGGTAGAAATGAAATGAGTACCCTGGAACAAGCATTTTGCTTTATGGCCGGAGCAAGTTCAATTTTTGCCGGAGATAAATTGCTAACCACACCAAATCCGGCTTTCGTGGATGACATGGCTATGTTTGAGCTATTGGGCCTGAAAACACGAGACGCTTTTAAAAACGGTCGTCCGGCAAATACAACTCAGCAAGCAGAAGCCGTTTCTTTGTAATCTGTTGAATTCCTGAGATATGAATATATAAAAAGCTCCCTGAATACAATTTCGGGAAGCTTTTTTTACCAAGCCAAATGATCAGATAGCAGTTATCCTTGTTTCTATATTACCTCTGGTAGCTTTTGAATAAGGGCACGCGCGGTGTGCTTTGTCGGCAAGATGCTGAGCCTCCTCAATAGCTATACCTGGTATGTGAATGTCGAGATCGGCAGACAATATAAATGCGTTTCCATCTTTATTAAAAGAAACATGAACTTCCACTGTTGCTTCGGTGGTATCTACGCCATCGTGCTGAGCTACAGACCCCAACGCTCCCAGATAACAGGAACCCCATGCCGCAGCGAATAATTGTTCGGGATTGGTAGCGCCGCCCTGGCCGCCCATTTCTTTAGGCTTTCTCAAATTAAAATCTAAGATTCCGTCATTCGATTTAATATGTCCATCCCTACCGCCTTTTGCAGTCACAGATGCTGTATACAGTTTTTCCATAATTTATGCTGTTTAATTCAAGTAGAACAGTTCAATAGAAACTAATGTTTCAGACTTTTATTTTTTCAGAAAGTTTATAGATATCATAGGCAACCTTTTGAATCAGGTCATATTGTTCCGGCACTACGTTTTCAGCTGTCTGTATGTTTTGATCATTGATGTTTTTGCGGATGAGGGGAACGTTTTGTATAGAACCAGTATTGTTTTGAAGAAGTTCTGCGGCTAATTTTAACAGATAAATTGTGTTTTGTGCAATAGGTTTTAATTCATCAAAATTGGTTACTATAAAGAAATGTTCTTTGTTATAAAGGGACAAGGTTGCAATATAGGAAGACAATAAATGATTTAATGCCGTGAACTGATGAAGCTCGGTCATTAACAATTGCTTGCTTTTAGGTTCAGAAAACATCCGCTGAAAAAGTGAAGCAAGATTGGCAGAGGTCACGTAAACTTCTTTTCTGGCGACTTTGTAGTTGGTGAAGTCGCTGATGGTACCTGAATAGAAGAGGCTAACCTGTTCAAAATAGTTCATATTTGCTTTTAAGGTATCAATAAGCGCTTCTTTTAGCTTTTCGTGTTCCCAATTAGGGAATAGCGAATAGCTGGCGATAAGTGCGATGCCAGAGCCAATAAGTGTGTCATAAATTCGTTCTCTGGCTACAGAAAGTCCGCCTATTCCCAAAAAATCAAACAGGATCAGGATATATGGCGTCATAAATAGAACGCTCACCACATAATTTTTTCGCTGGAAGCTATAGCATCCGATCATACATACCAATAAAATAAAGAACAGTGTATTTTTATCTTGTATATAAACCAGAACACCCATTCCGATAAAAGCACCAGCAACAGTACCTATCAATCGCTGGTAGTTGCGTTCTTTAGCAAGGCTGAATCCAGGTTTTGAGATCACGAGAATGGTTAAAAGTATCCAATAGCTGTGGGAAAAATTCAACATTTTCGCCAGAACGAACCCGATCAGCATTACAACAGCTACTCTAAGCGAGTGCCTGAAGATTGAGGAATTAAATGTCAGATTCTCCAGAAACAAACCAGGATCTATACTATGCCTGGTAACAAACTTCTCTATGTCTATGTGTCTGGGTTTGAGATTCTTTTTTTCACTTTTATTGAAGTAGCCATTTATTGTTTTAATTCTTGACAAGATATTTTCGATGTTGACCTCTATGTTTTTTAAAGCAATTATTCCCAATGTATTGTACTTTCCATTGGTGTTATTAGCTTCCAGTTGAATGATTTCAGCCTTTAATTTCTTTACATCATCCGTTAACGAAGATGGCAGGGTAGGAGTTCCACCGGTTTTAAGTGAAAAGGAGATATCGTCCAGTTCATCTGCTATTTTCTCTATAACAGCTTCATAACTTGATAAAATTCCAGATGGATCAAATTGATCATGAAGTTGCTGATAATTGTAATAAGTAGACATAACTTGTTCAAAAAGATCAACCATGTCTACAAAAACCAACAACAGAAATCTACCTTCAGGTGTTGATTCCCTTACGATTTCTCTTGTTTTAAACAATACTTCTCTAACCGCATCCTGTTTTTCATGAACTAATACCTGAAGTTTAAGGAGGTCCGAGTAATTTTTATCATAATCTGTGTTCTGATGATAGAATTTCGCCTTCGCCCTTAAAAAATTACTGACTTCAAGTATTGAATCGCTTAAGGTTTGCTGTACCAGTCTGTAAGGTCTGAGCCGATAAACAAGATAACTCAGTGCGGTATACCAAATACTTCCTATAAATATGAGAAGTGCATATAACAAAACTTCATTCCATGGTCTAATGTCATCAATGCTCAAAACCATTACGAGTAAGGCCGCAGTACCAATTGAAGCAGCCCGAAGGCCATATAGGAAAAACATTGAAAAGATAAAACTGCTGATGACAAGTACAATTGCTGTGAAATAGACATTAAGGTTGGTTAGTCCGACCAATATGGAAATAAGCGTAATCAGGCTTGTGGTAATTAACATAGCATTTCTGCGATGGACTATTGGTCCTGGAGAATCTACAACGCTAACGCAAAGCGCACCCAAAGACAATGTCATACCATACTGGAGCATTCCATACTGAGCCAGAATTAATGATGGACAAAGCACGCCAAAGGTGATTCTTAAACCATCAGCAAAGTATGTGCTCAATAGAAAATCCTGAATATTTCTAATTGGTTGATTGAACATTGTTGCGCTGACGATTGTTTACAAATCTAGATATATCTTCACAACAATATACTAATATTTACAAAAGTCATATTAGTATATAATTAATGTTATGTTAAGTAATATTTATAGGCACTCACCCCCACACATTTCTGAGGCCCTTTAAATTTAAAACTCTTCCAGTTTGGATTTTAATTCCTGAACCTTGTCCAGCTTATTCTTTCTGGTATAGATTTCTATTAGCAACTGCACCGTAGGCTTGTCGTTCTGGTTTATCTCGTGAGCTTGTAATAAAGCAATTTCAGCCCTGTTTATATATGAGCTGTATTTTTGCTGCTTATCCTGATCAGCCGATTTTAAAATCTGATTAGCGGAACCAATATAAGCAAGCCCGGTTTGGTATAATGCGTCAAAATAGTTCTCGTCGATTTCCAGCGCCTTGTTATATGCCAGTTCAGCAGTATTGTAGTTTAGATTATTCTGGTGAAGATACCCGTATAGAAAATAAAGCAGCTTATTTTTCGATTCAATCTTCAAAGTTGATTCAATAACCTTTATTGCCGTCGCATACTTTTCATTATCCAGCAACAGGTTTATATAGCTGTTGGTAAGGTTGGATTCGTAAGGATTTAATTTGATTCCGTCTTCAAGTGTAGTTATAGCAAGATCATGCTCAAATTTAGAAGTATAGATATTAGCCAGATTTTGAAACAAAACAGGATTCTTAACTCCATTATCCTTAGCTCTTTTATAATAGATCAAAGCGTTATCATAAGCCTGTACGTTCTGTGCAGCCAGCGCGGTGTTGATTGCTAATGTCGTATCCTTCGGGAAGAAATCACTTACATCCTTTAATAATTTAAAAGCATTTTCAAAATCATTATTAGTAAAAGCGATATTGGCTTTATTCTGTTTCCTGATATTTATATTGTAGATAGCAGCGTCTACCAACCGGGTGTTAGCCTGAAACTTGTCGAGTCTTCTTGCGGAATCGATAGCCTCATTAGCCAGTGTATAATATCGATCGGCATTACCCTCATCGGTATCAATTATAGATATGTATGAGCTCAGATATGCTTTTATAGCCCAGGTTTCAGGCCATTTCTTTGTCTTTCTATCACCCTGGGCCGCCTCACTCGCTTTGATGCCCTCGCCTATTATACCAAGCTGACTTTTGTCATCAGCTTTATTATTAATAGCAACATGGAGTTTACCTATGCTATTTCTTGCAATTTGAACCTGGCTTCTCTGGCCAAGTGCTGTACCTGAAGTTAGTAAAACTAGTATTGCAATATTTAGAAATGATATCTTACTCATAATACAAACTTAAAAAAAAAGAGGGATAATATCTATCCCTCTTTTTAGTTCTTACAATGTAAATGCTATTTAGGCAATGCGTCCAATTGTTTTTGAACAGCATCTTCATTCGCCTTATCGTTGTTGAAGCTATAAATTGATTTTAATTTATCAAGCGCATAACCACTTTTAGGATCTAAGGCTGCCGCCTTTTTGTAATACGGTATAGCCTGACCCAAAATAGTTCTCATTTTCGTACCAAGATCATCAAACTCCTTTTTCTTTTTAGCATCCACCTTAGTCTTGTTTGCTTCAAGCTCAGTTGCAAGCTTGTTCCTTGCATCCTGAAATTCATCAGCTTGTTTAAAGAAAATGTCGCCCATTGCCATCTGGTAATCGGGGTTATCCGGATTTTTCTCTATAAGCCTCTGAATCATCTCCTGAGACTTTTTAGCGTCACCCTTTTTCAACCAGTAGTTGGTTTCCATACCTAACAGATCATTATCAGCAGGAAATTTGGCAGAGGCCTCCTGAATAATCGCGATCGCCGCAGTACTATCCTTTACTTCCGTAAAATATATATTGATCAGATCTTTATAAAGTAGCGCAGCATCCGGGTAATTGAGTGCGATCGCTGCTTTATAATTCCTGGCTACCTCTGGATAATTTTTTATTTGTTTTGCCATAAGCGCAGCATTAACAAACATGTTCGTATCCGTCGGATTTTTAGTTGTATATTCATTAAAAGCCTCTAGAGCAGTAGCATAGTCTTTCTTTTTGTAAGCAAATACACCCCTGTTTCTAACAGCATCTTCTAAGAAACCGCTGGCGTCTGCCAAAAACTTTTTTTCTTCTTCCTTAGGAGCCAAGGCATTGCCTTTCAAAATTGCTTCCTCAGCAATCTTTTGTTTGGCTTTAGAATTTGCAAAATCCAAAGAATCAATTTGTGCAGCTCTCGCAGCAAACAACGCTCTGTATGCCCATGCCTCTGCCAATTTGGAAGTTTTCACATCAGCAACTGCCTTATCAGTATGCGCCAAACCATCATCCAGCAATTTTAAACTCTCCGGAAGGGACTTATTACCTGCATTGGAAATTAGAATCCAGGCAGTCTTAGCAGCATTCACCTCACTTTTTTGAGCATTTGCAAGTGATGCGACACCTACAAACAACATACTTAAAAGTATTTTTTTCATTTTTTTTATTATTTGTTCAACAATCTATATTTGCTCTTCTTTTGAATCATCTGTCGGAGTTGCATCATCACCTGGAGTTGAATCAGTATCTTCTAAGGCCAGATCTTCTTCTACTTCATCCTCATGTTGAATTTTGGCTACAGAAGCAATCTCATCATTACCTTTTAAATTGATCAGCTTCACGCCCTGTGTTGCCCTTCCCATAACTCTCAGTTCACTAACAACAATTCTGATTACAATACCTGATTTGTTGATAATCATTAAATCATCTGCATCAGTAACAGCCTTAATAGCAACTAAATTACCAGTTTTTTCTGTAATATTAATCGTCTTGACTCCTTTTCCTCCCCTGTTGGTAACGCGATAATCATCAATATCAGTACGTTTACCATATCCTTTCTCAGAAACAACCAGTACAGTTGTTTCAGGATCATCTACAGCAATCATGCCAACTACTTCATCTGCATCATTCGCAAGAGTTACCCCGCGAACCCCGGTAGCAGTTCTGCCCATTGGTCTAACGTTAGCCTCATTGAAGCGAATAGCCCTTCCTGAACGCAATGCCATAACAATTTCACTCGATCCGGTAGTTAAACTTGCCTCAAGTAACTGATCGCCCTCGTTAATATTTATCGCATTAATTCCATTCACACGAGGTCTAGAATACGCTTCCAATGAAGTTTTCTTTATGGTACCTTTTTTTGTACACATAATGATATAATTGTTTTCAAGGTATTCCTGATCCTTTAAGTTTTTCACTTTAATAAAGGCCTTGATCTTTTCTTCCTTTGGAATATTAATGATGTTTTGTATCGCCCTTCCTTTGCTCAAACGTGTACCTTCAGGAATTTCGTATACCCTAAGCCAGAAACAGCGCCCCGTTTCCGTAAAAAACAACATATAATTGTGGTTTGATGCAATCAGCAGGTGTTCAATAAAATCTTCATTTCTGGAATCACTCCCTTTTGAACCCTTACCTCCCCTTCCCTGGGTGCGATATTCAGTTGCCGGAGTCCGTTTGATGTATCCCTCATGTGAAATTGTGATTACAACATCCTCATCTTCAATGAAGTCTTCCATGCTCATGTCACCAGCAGCATGAACGATCTGAGTTCTGCGTTCATCACCATATTTCTCCATCATTTCAGCAAGTTCATCCTTAATGATCTGCATCCGTTTACCTTCATCATCTAAAATAGACTGTAAGTATTCGATGGTTTTCATCAATTCATTGTACTCATCTTTAATCTTATCACGCTCCAGACCTGTCAATCTTCTCAGCGTCATGTCCAGAATTGCCCTGGCCTGAATATCTGAAAGACCAAATTTCTCCATCAATCCGGTTCTGGCATCCTCAGGAGTATCAGAACTACGGATCAATTTAATTACCTCATCCAGATGATCCAGTGCAATCAGTAATCCCTCTAAGATGTGCGCACGTTTTTTCGCTTCAGCAAGCTCAAACTTAGTACGTCTGATGACAACTTCATGCCTGTGCTCAACAAAATAACGAATCAGATCCTTCAGGTTTAACATTTGCGGCCTCCCATTCACAAGGGCAATGTTATTTACACTAAATGAAGTTTGAAGCGCAGTCTGCTTAAATAGATTATTCAATACAATGGAAGCATTAGCATCACGTTTAATCTCATAAACGATCCTGATACCATCCTTGTTAGACTCATCTTTAATGTTAGAAATCCCTTCAATTTTCTTCTCACCAACCAACTCAGCCGTGCGCTCGATCATCATGGCCTTATTCACCTGATAAGGTATTTCAGTAACAATAATAACCTCACGGTCTTTAATCACCTCAATTTCTGCTTTCGCACGCATTACAATACGTCCGCGTCCGGTTTCAAATGCCTCCTGAACCCCGGTATATCCATAAATTATAGCACCGGTAGGAAAATCGGGAGCCTTGATGTGCTTCATCAGATCCGCAATAGTGATCTCGCGGTCATCGATATAAGCAATCGTCGCATTTATAACCTCTGTGATGTTATGCGGAGGCATATTAGTCGCCATACCAACAGCGATACCCGAAGACCCGTTAATCAACAGATTTGGCACTTTAGAAGGCAAAACAGTTGGCTCCTGAAGTGAATCATCAAAGTTAAGCTGGAAATCAACAGTATCCTTGTTGATATCGGCAAGCATATCCTCAGCAATTTTCTGAAAGCGCGCCTCAGTATAACGCATTGCTGCAGGAGAGTCACCATCAATAGAACCAAAGTTACCCTGTCCTTCAACCATCAGGTACCTAAGGCTCCATTCCTGGGCCATTCTAACCATGGTATTATATACAGAAGCATCACCATGCGGATGATACTTACCTAAAACTTCCCCAACAATACGGGCAGACTTTTTATATGGTTTGTTGTTTGTTAATCCAAGGTCGAGCATTCCGTACAGTACACGTCTGTGTACCGGTTTCAATCCATCACGTACATCAGGCAAAGCCCTCGATACGATTACAGACATTGAATAATCAATGTATGCGGATTTCATTTGCTCATCAATATCGATCCTAATTATTTTGTCGTTTTCTTGATTTTCTAAATCTTCTGCCATAAATATTAATGTTCCTTAAGAACGATTTAAATGTGGTATTCTTATAACCTTGCGAATCTAATAAAAAATGCACCATTAAGGTGCATTGTGGAAAAATTTTACCGCTTAAATTAACCTCGAATTATGCCCATTCAATGCCCTTTTTTAACCTGCTTAAAGTATAAGATTCTGCACTGTCGGGTAAGGTCTTATGATTGTAAACCCACTTTGCCATGGGTGGCAGGCTCATTAAAATAGATTCAATTCTGCCATTTGTTTCAAGGCCGAATTTTGTACCCGCATCGTATACCAGGTTGAATTCAGCATACCGGCTTCTGCGGAGATACTGCCATTCCTGTTCGCGAACGGTGAATTCCTTATCGCGGTTTCGGTCAATCAGTTCAGTATATGCCGGTATAAAAGTATTTCCTACAGCAATAGAAAAATCCAGCAGCTGCTCAAACGATAAGCCCGAGGTTTCAGGCTTTAGCCTGTCGTAGAATATACCGCCGACCCCCCTGGTCTCTTCGCGGTGCTTAATGTAGAAATAATCGTCAGCCTGAGATTTAAACCGGTCGTAAAAAGATGGGTCAAAGTCATCACAAGTCTGCTTCAGTAAATGATGAAAATAACGGACGTCCGTATCAATGACATAATGCGGAGTAAGATCTATCCCGCCGCCAAACCACCTGGTTTCATCATTCATTTCGAAATAACGGATATTCATGTGAATTATCGGTACAAAAGGATTGTCCGGATGCATCACAATAGAAACACCAGTTGCGAAGAAATCATCGCTTTCAACCTTGAAAGCCTTTTTTACAGCTTCAGGCAGTTTCCCGTGAACAGCAGAAAAATTAACCCCGCCCTTTTCGATCACATTTCCATGCTGCATAATTCTTGTACGGCCGCCACCTCCGCCATCCCTGTTCCAGATCTCCTCTTCGAATTTCCCACTTCCATCAGCCTGCTCAAGAGCAGCACAAATCTCATCCTGAATTTGCTGATACGCCGCTACTACTTTATCTCTAAACACCATTTTTCTGATACTAAACTCAAAGATAACCTTTAAAAAAAGGCATCAATGTGTATAATTTAACATAGTACATTTTACTGACACTATTCCTCCACAAAATTGAGGTCACGACCATAGGTCTCGTCCAGATTATACAGCGCTATATAAGCCATACCAACCGTAAATACGGCAATAATTAATGCAGCGTTAATAATACCAACCTTTACAAGCAGAAACTGGAACAGTAAAGTCACCAGGATTAGAGAACCCCGTACCATGTTCGGAACACTGGTAGTTACAGTTGCCCTCAGATTGGTACCGAACTGCTCAGCAGCAATGGTAACAAATACCACCCAATAGCCCGTAAAAAGACCAAAAAACACACAAAGAATATAAAAATTAGTAGCCGTCCAGCCAGTGTTTAACAAATAGAACAGCATCGTTCCAAAGGTCAGCGTTACAAAAACAAAGACAATCTTCTTGCGGGTTTTAAATACCTGGCTAAGCGCACCGCTTAGAAAATCCCCCAGGGAAATCCCGATATAAGTAAACATAACTCCCTTGCCATTATCCAGTACATCTACCGCACCAAGCGCCTTGCCAAACTCCGGGGCCGCCCCTACCAGTATACCTACCACAAACCATAATGGAACCGCAATCAGAATACAATTCAAGTACTTAAAGAATCTCTTTCTGCTCGAAAACAACATAAAGAAATTGCCTTTAGACACATCCTTTTTCGCCATAC
Organism: Pedobacter sp.; assembly: GCA_035264385.1. Taxonomy (GTDB): domain Bacteria; phylum Bacteroidota; class Bacteroidia; order Sphingobacteriales; family Sphingobacteriaceae; genus Pedobacter. The sequence continues at coordinate 4,207 of DATFQH010000109.1, read as the reverse complement.
GTTCAAACATTCCCGATTCAAAAACACCGAAGCGCAATAATAGCAGCAGGATACCGAGCCCACCGCCAACAAAAAACGCAGTTCTCCATTCAAACAAATCACCTACAATATAAGCAGCCACCGCCCCCATTAACCCTATGCCAGCCACCATCATGGTACCATAACCCCGTTTCTCCTTGCTCATACTTTCGCTCACCAACGTAATGCCCGCTCCCAGTTCTCCAGCGAGCCCGATTCCGGCAATAAAGCGCAAAGCAGCATAAGCCGGAATACTGGTCACAAAACCATTAGCAATATTAGCGAGCGAATACATAATAATAGACCCAAACAACACAGATAGGCGACCCTTCTTATCACCAACAACACCCCAGAATATACCGCCAATCAGCAAACCAGCCATCTGCCAGTTCATCAATGTAAAACCGGTTGAAGTGAGTTTATCGGCAGGAATGCCCAGAGCTGTTAAACTTTTGTTTTTGATAATGAGAAATAAAAGCAGATCATATATGTCTACAAAATAGCCCAGCGCGGCTACAAGAATCAAAAGGAATACACTTCCTTTTTGCTTATCATTATTCATACAGTGTTTGTTTGGACGCTGAAAGTACAAACAAAATCATACACAGAAAAACATTTGATAAAAAAACACAAAGGGTCCAATGCCGTAAGCATCAGACCCTATATGTCGCTCATTTAAAACCTGGTTACAATTAAGGCTTGATAGTTGTATCCGGTGGTAATTTCGTAGTGTCAGCCGGAACAGCTGTTGTATCGGGGGTTCTGGTGGTATCCGTAGGCACCATAGTACTGTCTGTACCTGTGCTATCCGTCGTGCCCGACACATTCTTCGTAGAGTTGCATGCTGAAGCGGCAATCATTATTGAACCTGCAAAAGCAAGACTTAAAATTAATTTTTTCATAGGTATGATTCTTTATCTTGTTTAAATCTAATATTCAGCCTAATGAACAAGCACACACAGCAAAAGTTTTAAAAATGACATATAAAGTTTCATTGTTCAATAAACTTTCAGATATTTAAGCATCATGGTTGTATCAGAAAAAACGCTAAAATGGGGCCTGTGTTTCTATCCTCCCCTATTATTTCAGCGTATATGGGTAAGGAAATTTCACAAAGGATACAAAGGCGTTGACGTGAAGATCAATAAAAGTCTTTTCAATAAAAACTACAACGGATCCATCTTTGGAGGCACCATTTACGCAGCAACAGATCCATTTTATGCCATACTGTTCGATCAATTGCTTCAAAGGCAGGGATTTAAAGTAAGGGTCTGGCTAAAGAGCGCATCGATACAATATTTAAAGCCAGGACGCAGCGCACTTTATTTCACCATCATCATTACAGATGAAATGCTCAACGAAGCCATTCATGAATTAAATACAACAGGTAAATTCGTCAAGGCCTATCCGATGGAAATTAAGAACGGCGCCGGAGAGTTGTGTGCCACCGTTACCAACGAAGTCTACATCCGCAACTTACACGTTGGCGAAGAATCACGTATAGCCTACTAAGCAACCGCATATGAACCTCAGGAAACTAATATTACAAGGCGAAGGCACAATGCTCGATTTCAAGAAAACGATCACCAGTAATGAAAAGATAGCCAAAAGCCTCGTTGCATTTGCCAATAATAAAGGAGGTCAATTGCTTATTGGTGTAGCCGATGACGGTACTATAAAAGGTGTAAAATCCGAAGATGAGGAACGCTACATGATCACTAAATCTGCACATCAGTTCTGTAAACCGGCTATAGAACCCGAATTTGAGGAAATTTATGTAGACGACAAACTGGTGCTCGTTGTAAAAATTCCTTCCAGCGATACCAAACCACACTATGCCTTAGATGAAAATAAAAAGTGGTGGGTATATTACCGGGTCAACGACAAAAGCATTCTGGCCAGCAAAATACTGGTTGATGTGATCAAAAAAGGAAACAGCACTACAGATAACATTATAACCTATACCGAGCAGGAAAAAAAGCTTTTTGAATACCTAAACGAACAAGGCCGGATCACACTAAAAGAATTCAGCAAACTCACCAGAAGTTCTTACCGGCAGGCGCAAAAGATAATCGTTAGCCTAATCATCAGTGGCGTCATCAGACCGCATACCTCAGAAAAAGAAGAATATTATACCGCGCTCTGAGCAACGTTATATACCCCCCGATACGGTTATATCATTCATGAGTGCAAGAATGTTCTGCTCCCAATAATACATATCCTCCGGCCAAAGGAAAAAAAGATGAATAACAGCACCTACTTGAGGCTAAAACTATCAAAGGACGCAGACTGATCCGCAGTTCCTAAAACTGTAACACCTACCCGAAGCGCCCTATCCCAGGGCGGTAAAAAACTTCCATCCACAGGCTCCGTATTTATGACCGCAAAAGGGCCGTTACCCTGAGCATAAGAAAATGTAAAATTATGATTTCCGTGAGCCTGTAACTTCAATTTTAAAGGAAATACCTTTTTAGCGCCGGCAACAGGTAAAGTAATTGATTTGAGCACTGTAGTTTCTCCGTTCCTCACCTGCTTCAACAAGATCTTCCCATCGTTAACAGCAGCAAAAATAATGTGCTTATCGTCACCAATAACAGCTATCCCCGCTTCAGCAGTAGCTCCGGTGACCACTGTTTCAGCCGTATAATCGGCATGGTAAACAGGCTGGCCAATATAGGCACCCGAAACATCAGACAATGCCGAAACCTCAATAGACTTTCCAGTCAGCTGCCGCTTAAAATCCTTAAAAATACTCCATTGCCAATCCATGCTCAGGCTTTTACCAGAGAAATCATCAGACTTTACAATTCTTTTAGAGGCGGCCTTACCAGCGTTTTGCTTAAAACTGATCCAACCATCAGGAGTAAAGTCAAACTCGATCAGTAGCCCCTGTCTCCCCGCATATACACTTTCGCTGGCACTATAACCATGATACAGGAAGTAATTCTTGCCATCCTTCTGCACCGCAGTACCATGACCAGGGCAAGTCCACTGATCTGTGCTGGCCAGCACCGGATTGTTCTGATATTTCTCCCATGGTCCAAGTAAACTCTTACTCCGCGCTATCCCCGTTCCATAATTACATTTAATGCCACAGCAACCAGCCGCCGCATAGATCGCATAAAAATACTCACCATTCCTGATCATCGAAACACCCTCAACAAGGCCATTCTCCCAGGGCTGGTCTCCCCTGAAAAGCTCTTTTTTCTCACCAATCAAACCAGTACGGTCCTCTTTCATCTCCATCGCCCAAATTGGCGTAGGCTGTTTAATGCTGTTTCCATCCTCTTTCCAGATCATATAAAGCTTGCCGTCACGATCACGCATAGGAAAGGCATCAATAGAACCCGCGGGCTGGCACATCAACGGGCCAAGATCCTTATATACCCCATCAGGCTTATCGGCAACCGCCACACCCAGGCAGAGATTGCCATTTTTTTTATGTGCGGTATAATACATATAAACCTTACCATTATCATAGGTAATCTCCGGAGCCCACATATAAAAGTCAGCCCAGTCAGGCATAACCTGAAATACCACACTCTTTTTAGTCCAGTTCTTTAAATCCTTGGAATGATAAATTGGAAATGCAGGCATCCAGTTAGACGTCGTAGCCGCTGCCCAGTAATCCTGGCCAATCTTAACAACCGAAGGATCAGGATGATCGCCCGGCAAAACAAGCTCCTGCGCATACGTATTGCTGCTGAATAATATCAAAAAGAATAGGATCGGTAACCTTAGGTATTTCATTTATAGTATATCTTAAAATTTCGTGCTCCAATTTAGTAAAAAATACAGAACAGCGGCTATTTAACAGTAAACGTTAATCTGGTGTCGTATATCACATTATCATATTCCAGTTCAATGGATACTAAGATCGATCTATTTACTTCCCATGAACACTACTCTTACAAAACATGGATTTAAGACATAGAATCATTAGATATTTTAAGTCTTTACAATAGCCTTCCTAAGGGGTTGGTATAGCCTTGACATAGCCTTGACCTATGTAGAGCTATTCCAAATATATCCTAACGCCTGATCAGATATTCTTTAAATAATTCTTAACTCCGGTGTTTCCCTGTAGTTTCTCATTAATTTCCAGTGGCATTTTCGGTTCTACATTTCTAACGTATCGCAATGGAGGCCTCAATAACACCAATTAATTAACTGTGAATCTTTATATTTG
>DATFQH010000108.1:0-4909 GCA_035264385.1 Pedobacter sp. | reverse complement strand
AACGAAATTAACCTCAGGAATGTAATCAACCTGAAGCTAAAAACCGCGGTTAAAAAAAGTACCATAGGCAGGTTTGCTGCGGGAGCGGGCACACGCGAGCGTTATGAGGCCAGCGGTATACTGAGCAGCTTTAGAGATACCCTGCAATTTAGCGTGATGGCCAATGCAAATAATCTGAACAGTACAGGTTTCAGCAGAAACGAATTATACAGCATGGGTGGTTTCAACAGATCGGGCACAGATCAGATAGATGACGGTAATTTCGGCGGAAGGCAGTCGGGCGGGTTAACCAATGTAAAATCTGCTGGCTTAAACGTCAATAACGATTACGGAAAAGTGCTTAAGCTGAACCTGGCCTACTTTTTCGGCAATACCATTCAGACCAATGAGACGACCAGCCTGACGGAACAATCGATAAACAATACCAACGACAATACCGTGATAAACTCCCTGCTTACAGATCAGTACAGACGCAATTCCACCAGTCATACCATTGGCGGACTAATGGAATGGAAGCCGGATACCAATACTACATTACGCTACCGCCCTAACCTGAGCTTCTCTCCAGGCAGATATAACTATTCTAGTTTGTTGAACCAATCCAGGGCAATGGCCGGGAGGTTAAGCGAGACTGAAGGTCGCAACGGCAACAAATTTTACAGTGACGCTTTTTCACATAGCCTGAATTACTATAGAAGGTTCAGCAAAGGCAGATCCCTTACTATCGATAACACGGTGACCTGGAACAAAGGCGGTACAGACGCTTACAATTTTAATCAGCTGAACTCCTTCTCTCCCGACGTACCTGCTTCTTTATTCGACAGGTATGTGAATTCTGGGAGTGAGACCAAATGGTCTGGCCTTTCCGTATTGTACAATCTGCCCTTAACCAAAAAACTTACCGCAGAATTTTTTAGTTTTTCCAGGTTTTACAAGTGGGCAGAACCAGTTTTCACGTATGATAAAGATCCGTCAACAGCACAATATGATCAGTTTTTGGACAATCAGAGCAATGATTTCGTTCGGACAGGTTTCTTTCAGAACATCAAACCCTTGCTAAGTTACCAGATCAGCCCTAAGCTTAGAATAAGGGCGGCCATTGATTTGGAGATACAGGATGTAAATAATAAGTTTAACGCATCTGTCAACGATATCCGCCAGCGTTTTGCAGTATGGCTCCCTTCACTCGCAATTGATTACAGCGGCTATTCTTTTTTGTACCAGGAGTGGATAGATTTACCCTCGCTTTACCGGATCCAGCCACTCGTGCGTGAGAGTTCCGCACAATACAAGTTCGTAGGAAACCCCGAACTGAAGGCCATCAGGGTGCGAAACCTGAGAGGCAACTTTTACAAATACATCAACGCCCACATGCTCAGCGTAAATGGTTACGCCAATGCGACTTTTTATGAGAATAGTTTCGTACAACGTTCTATTGTGGACGACAAGGGTTTCACTACTGCCACAGTGGTAAATAAAGGCAGCAGTTCAGCCGCTTATGGAGGTTTTAACGTAAATAAGCAGTTTAAAAAATCGCAGAAATGGCAGTTTGGAGTTGGCAGCGGGGTGAATGTTTCTACGCAAAACTATGTTGTTTTTCTGAATAATGAAGAAGCCAGACAGACGCAGGCATATCTCGGACTTTCCCAGGATTTCAGCATGAATTACAAATCACTAGCGATACTTAACCTCTACTACCGCTATAACCTGTCGACCACCGAATACACCAAAGAGCGCTTTGAAAACATTGCCAATTATAGCCATAGTTTAGGGACATCCGGGACATTCAGGCTGCCGAAAAGGATTGTGATAGAGTCTAACTATTCGTACCGGTTCAATCCGCAGATCTCACAGGGATTCCCCGCCAGTTCGCACATAGTGAATGTGGCCTTATCGTTGTTAACGCAAAAAGCCGACCGTGGACAAGTGAAATTATCGATCTATGATCTGCTGAATCAAAACATATCTGTCACCAGGTATGGAAACCTAAACGCATTGATTACGAATGAACAACAGATACTCAAAAGATATGTGATGCTCAACTACCAGTATAGGTTCAATATCATGAAAGCGAAGTAGGCTGAAGCGAATCGATCAGTCCGGGCCTATTAATGGATCCTTGGAAGCGACTTCCACCAGGAGGCTAATTCTGATTTCAACTGGCTTGTAATTTTGGAATGTTCCGAACTCACATTTCTGGTTTCATTATTGTCCTTCACAATGTTATACAACTGTATATCAGATCCGTCAGGATTCATCAGCAACTTCCATTCTCCGGATCGCACCGCCAGAGCAGGGCTCCTGTCCCCGGCTTTCGGATATCTGAATGCAATGTCATTGCGGCCGTATTCCCAGAACATATTCTTGTTGCGGGAAGAAGGACTTCCGGAAAACACCTTGCTCCTGTCAACACCATCACCTTTATAGCCGGCCGGAAGTTTTACCCCTGTCATTTTCGCCAGAGACGGAAGTAAATCAATGGCGTTGACTTCAGAACGGCGGTCGGTTTTTCCGGCAGGCACGTGGCCCGGCCAGCTGATGAGAAATGGCATCCTTGTCCCTCCCTCATAAAGCGAAAGCTTTGAACCCCGGAGACCGGCCGTCCGGCTGCCTCTGAAGCCTGGCAAAGGTCCGTTATCGCTGGTAAAGATGATGATGGTATTTTTGTCCTCTCCCATCATTTTCAGCCCATCCACCAGGCGGCCAATCTGCCTGTCAAACTCCTTCAGCACCAGTTTAAACGCGGCTTCCGTCTCCGGCCCCATTGGAAATTTCCCATTGTATTCGTCTCCTGTCATTGGCACCCAGGGCGTATGCACATCATCGGGCCATAGGTTTACGAAGCGCGGCTTACCTTTATGGTTTTTCATAAAAGCCAGGGTTTTATCTACAAAATACTTCGTTCTGTCCGAGCGCTTGATGCTGTCCTGATCAGACCAGATCCAGTTGCTTGCGGTGATCAGAGTATCCGGATCAGGACTTTCATATGTACTGGCATGTTCATCGTAACCATATTTCTCAAACCCGGGCGCATCTTTAACATCTCTGCCCCCACCCATGTGCCATTTACCAAAATGACCGGTCGCATATCCTGCGGCCTGGAAAATCCGGGCAATCGAGGGTGCTTCCGGATTCAGGAAATCAGCCTGCTCCGCCTCCCTGTTGTGCTTTTTGTTGTCCAGATAAGTACTAAAATTCCACCTGCCCGGGTACATACCTGTCAGCAAGCTTGCCCTCGATGGCGAACATATGGGTGCGCCACTGTAATATTGATTGAGCATTAAGCCATTTTTAGCCAGGCGATCAATATTTGGGGTAGGCACAAACTTGCCGCCAAAGGCAGTGACATCACTAAATCCCATGTCATCTGTCAGTATGATGATCACATTGGGTTGCCTGGTCTGCGCAATCGCCGCTACATTAATGATCAGCGTGGTTATCAGTGCTACTGTAAATTTTCTACGGTTCATATCAGTGATGGGTTTATTTCCATGTCTTGAAGGAAAATTTCAGGTCCAGACCGCACAAACTGCGAAGGCATGTATCACTTTCTTCATACCGGCTAATATACCGAAGCGTTTATAAAATTTGGCATCTACAGATGCTATGTATTCTAAAGGCACAATAAGGCGGTCATCTATACTTAAATACCCAGACAGTTCAGGACAGTATTGATTTTCTTAATCTTTATCTTCGATCCAAAGAAGACTTTAATCCGTTATTATTTTCAAATGATAACGGTTCGACTGAGCTGCCTTTACAGGAATCCTGTTAAATTCCCGTTATAAGAACTAACTGAATAAAGAACAATCTCGAAAGGATGAAAAAACAAATCTGTTTTGCCGCTATATTGGCAATTTTTACATTAAATCTATTTGGTCAGACCAAAAAACCAGCGGCAAATTTCACCAAACATGTAGACCCGTATATAGGCACCGGTTTTCACGGGCATGTCTTTGTGGGTGCCAGTGTGCCGTTTGGCGCTGTACAACTTGGGCCGACCAATCTTTCTGAAGGCTGGGACTGGTCTTCGGGCCATCACATATCAGATTCGACCATCATCGGCTTCCAGCACACCCACCTGAGCGGTACGGGAATTGGCGACCTGGGAGATATATCTTTTATACCAACAACCGGCCCAGTTAAAGTGGTGAAGGGTACGATTGAAAATCTTCAAAGCGGTTACACCTCCCTTTTTAGCCATAAGGACGAGGTCGTGAAGCCTGGCTATTATAGCGTTAAGCTCAAACGGTATGACATTGGTGTAGAACTGACGGCCAGTACTCGTGTTGGCATGCACAAATACACCTTTCCGGCCTCAAAAGACGCGCACATCGTCATCGATTTGAAGGAAGGCATTGGCTGGGACGAATCTTCGGAAACCTACATCAAGCAGGTTGATCAGCACACTGTTGAAGGCTACCGTTTCTCTAACGGCTGGGCTGAATCTCAGCGGATCTATTTTACTGCAGTCTTTTCAAAACCGATTAACTTATTTACCGTCTACGATGATTCGACACAGCAGTCGGGTAATGAGCTTAAAGGCAAAAAAGTCAAAGGCGTGCTGAGCTTTCAAACCACAAAGGGAGAAGTTGTATATGCTAAAGTCGGTATCTCTCCGGTCAGCACCAGGAATGCCCTGTTAAATATCAAAGCCGAGATCCCCGGCTGGGACTTTAATAAGGTGATTCAGGATGCTGATAAGGCCTGGAACCAGCAATTGTCTAAGATTGACATCAAAACGGATTCATTAAGCCAAATGAAGAAGTTTTACACGGCGTTTTACCATACCATGATCGCTCCATCCATCTTCAATGACGTTAATGGAGAATACTGGGGAACAGACAAAAAGGTCCATAAAAGTACTGGATTCAACAACGTAACTACATTTTCTTTATGGGATACTTAT
>DATFQH010000107.1:0-8989 GCA_035264385.1 Pedobacter sp. | reverse complement strand
TTATAGCCACCTGAGTAATAAGCGCGAGCGTTTCCTGGCGATAAAGGATGATCCTTATTACAATGCGCTACAGATTAAGTTTGCTTATGCGGTGACTTGCCATAAGGCCCAGGGCGGGCAGTGGGACGCTGTTTTTGTTGATCAGGGCTACCTGACGGATGAAATGGTTGACCTCGATTTTTTAAGATGGCTTTATACTGGCATAACGAGGGCAAAAAAAGAGTTATTTTTAGTAAATTTCGCTCAGAGTCTGTTCGTTTCTCCTGCTGAAGAATAGGATGATCTGATCTGGCCCGGGCATGCTAAACAAATTCGTATGAGATTCGCCTATTCAATTAAACAAAAGATCCGTATTGCCATGCTGTTGTTTGCAGTGATGATCTGTACCATTCTGATCAGATTTCTGGAAGATGAGAGTATTAAGAGTATGAACGAGTCTTTCGTGTCTATGTATAACGACCGCTTGATTCCGGCTACTGATCTTTTTTACATTGCTGAAAATGCGAACGCTAAAAAATCTTTGCTGGAGGAAGCTTTGTATTCGCCGGAAGTTGGGGCAGGCGGGCAGGTGAAACTGGTACAGCAGATGCAGCGGGCCAATACAGCTATTGATAGTTTGATTCGCAAATATAAAAAGACCTATTTGGTGAAGCAGGAAAAGGCTAAGCTGCTGGAACTGGACAAACGGCTCTTTAGCAATGCCGGCATTGAGCAAAAGATGATGCAGAGGCTTGAAAGTAAAGATCTGGCGGCTGCCAGGGTTTTGTATGAACGGATCGGCCGTTCGTCGGCTGATGAGACCATTAGGAAATTATCTGAACTGATGGCGATCCAGAAACAGGTTGGTGAGGAGCTTGTGAAGGATTCGGCCTTTATGGTGTCTGGTAGTAAGGTGTACTCTACGCTCCAGGTGGCGCTGGCTATTTTGATCGGGATTCTTATTGTCGGGATTGTTTTTGCCTCGAATGTTGTAAAGATCAGCAACGATAAGTTTAACTTAAACTAGATTGTTCCTGCTGCTGGATGATGATCTTGCTGGTTTGAGGAGCATTTACGGTGATTAAAGGAAGGGAAATGGTAAAGGTTGTTCCTTTGTTTTCTTCGCTGCATACCTGTAGATCGCCGCAATGATCTGTAATGATGTTTTTTGAGATGTGGAGGCCTAGACCCAGTGATTTCTCGCCGCGCAGTCCCGGCCGTCCGGCCTTGGAAAATTGGTCGAAAAGCATGTGTTGCAGATCCCGTGGTATGCCGATGCCGAAGTCTTTTATTTGGATAATGCAAAGCTCTTCCTCGCTGCTCGCCAAAATCTGGACAGGACTTTCGTGGGGTGAGAACTTCAGTGCATTACCGATGAGATTGTCCATTACCCTGGTGAATTTTGGTTCATTGATACCGGCAAATATTGGTTTCGTGCCGGAAAGGAATTCAATTCGTTTGTTTTCGACTGAGTTGGCCAGCCATTTATGGGTAATGGTATTGAGGTATTTTGTGATATCCGTGTTTTGAACTTTCAATGGTGTCTTGTGTTCCTGACTTACTTCGATGAGGTCGTTGATGATGTTCTTTGCATGTACTGTTGCGTTTAAAATCATCTGCATTTCTATCTTAGGCTTATCTTTTTCCTCTTCCATTACCATGGCACTCAGTGCTTCGATATTGTTGAGCGGTGTACGGAGGTCGTGCGCTACAAATGCAAGAATCTCACCTTTTTGGTGGTTGAGTATATTGATTTCTTCATTTTTCTCTTCCAACTGCTTCACTTGTACGAAATGCTCTGATTTGTAAAAGTAACTGTACCTGCTGCAGGTATACAACACAAATGCGAGTATGATGGAGGTGATGACGCTTAAGAACTTTTCTTGTACCGTGAGGCCGGGAGTGATCATTGCGGATAAGAACAGGATAATAACAAATACGGACAGTGCTGTAACCTTTTTTAGGTCGTGGGCAAAGAATATGCAGACAAACATGATTCCGATAAGGAATACCGCAAGGGTGTTCTTGGTGTTGTGTATGGAAACGATGTAGCTTACTCCGAATGTGGTGCTGAGCAGGTAGAAACAGAAAATGATGCTGAGCCTGTCCATTTTGATCCTTGTCCAGTTGTCTTTCAGCGCAAGTCGTGAGAGCGTGAAGAATATAATGCAGCCTGCAATCTGGCTAATGTTGCTGATGCTGTATTCTTCGAAATTGGGAAGCTTTGCTAACTCTTCATAATAAAAGAAAGACGCGAACCGGGCCAGCGATGCTACGATGAGCAAAGTCGTGCTAATCGTTTTGACGGATCTGACATTTAGAAAACTGCAGGCTTTCTTAAATTCAGCAATGTACCCTTGCGGCGTTTTGTATTTATAAAGATGGAACAAAGGATTTTTTTATGGTAAAAATAATGAATGAAAATGAACTTATCTTCTTATTATAGTATTTTTGTTAAAATTAATATTGCATGATCCCAGTTGCCGCCATCGAAATCAATAAAACATTCTTTTTTAAGTTTTTAAAGTTCGGTATTGTCGGTTTTTCAGGTCTGATTGTGGATTTCGGAATTACTTATATCTGCAAGGAAAAATTAAGGCTGCATAAGTATCTTTCGAGTTCGCTGGGCTTTCTGGTTGCTACCGGTACCAATTATTCTTTGAACCGGTACTGGACATTTCATAACAATGACCCAGCTTATATACTGCAGTTTGGCAAGTTCTTTATCATTTCGGCTGTTGGCCTTGCGCTGAGCAATTCCCTGATCTATCTGCTGCATGAGCGGTTTAAGTGGAACTTTTATGTTGCTAAGGCTTGTGCTATAGCTTTGGTTTCTCTTTGGAACTTCTTTGCAAATTATCTTTATACCTTTACTGCTTAAAAAGATTTTTTAATGTCAGCACAGCAACAAAGCCACAGTCGGATACTGTTTATATTTCTAGGTGTATGGACTTTGCTGAATCTGCTGCAGGCTGCTTTGGTAGAGGTGCATGCCGATGAAGCTTATTACTGGATGTATTCCAGGTTTCCGGCTTGGGGTTACTTTGATCACCCTCCAATGGTGGCGATGTTCATCAGGGCGGGTGATGCGATTTTTCATTCTACGCTGGGGCTTCGATTGCTTACGGTATTGACCAGTACATTATCTGTTTATTTTCTCTGGCAGATTGTGCGGCAGTATTCGGATAATATTAAGCTCTTTATTCTTTTGTTCGGATCTGTTGTATTGTTTCATGTATACGGATTTATAACGACTCCTGATTCGCCGCTGGCATTTTTTACCGTGCTTTTCTTTTACGTTTATCAGCGCTATGAAAGGGAGGATAAGCTTAAATGGGCTTTACTGCTGGCTCTTGTTATCGCCTGTCTGCTGTATAGTAAGTATCATGCTGTTCTGGTGCTTTTCTTTACTGTGATCTCTAATCTGAAGTTGCTGCGGAGATGGTCTTTCTGGCTGGTGGTGATTGTTTCTGCGCTGGTTTTTCTTCCTCATATCTGGTGGCAGGTGCAGAATAACTATCCGTCTTTCTACTATCATGTGATAGATCGTTCGGCAGCTTTTTACAAGGCTAAGTTTACGACCGAATATCTGCTGGCACAGCTGGCGTTGGCTGGCCCGCTGATTGGCTGGTTCCTGTATAAGTCTGCTGCATTGCTGAAATCTAAGGATTCTTTTGTGCGGGCTTTAAAGTTCAATTTCTTTGGGATATTTATCTTCTTCCTGTTTAGTACGCTGAAGGGAAGGGTTGAGGCACATTGGACACTTCCTGCTATGCTTTGCCTGTTTCTGCTTGCTTATATTGCATTGGCGGAACAACCTGGCCGTAAATGGCTTGAGCGGCTGGCCGTAGTCAATATCGCACTGATCTTTGTGGTTCGCCTGATTCTGATCTTGCCAGTAGCACCATTGATGAAAATAGCTGCGGTTTCTTATTATTTCGGTAATGAAAAATGGGCGCAGCAGATTCATGACCACGCGGGTGATGATCCTGTGATCTTTTATGATTCCTTCCAGGTGCCGTCGCGTTATAATTATTATACCCGAAGCACAAAGGGTTTTGGCTACGATTCGAGGTATTACCGCAGAAACCAGTATGATATATGGCCGCTTGAGGATAGTATTATTGGAAGGAAGGCGTATCTGGTATTGCAGCAAAGCCGTGGCAGCCGTGCCAATGAGGATACGATTTCTACTGTTAAAGGAGTCTATTACGGGGCCTTAATAGACAGTGTGAGGATGTATCAGAAAATCGTTGTAAATCCGGTATCGGTTGCTGCGGAGTGGAAAGGCAAAGAACAGATAGCTGTGCGGCTTAAAATTACCAATCCTTATCATTTGCCTGTTTCCCTTGGGAACAAAGGTCAGAAATGGAAGTGTTACCTGGAGTACGGGTTTAAAAAGGATGGTGAGTTATCCGATTTTAAACCGGTAGTGGCTGATATGGAAAATGTGCGCATAGGGGCGGGAGCTTCTGTAGGAGTAAATGGTGTTATTACTGCACCGGTTGAACCGGGGCAGTATAAGCTGATCTTGTCTTTGCGTACGGATCCTTTTCCGGGAAGCAGAAACAGCAATATGATTTCTGTTTCGGTTAAATAGGCAGTCGGTTGGCTGTTCTAGTGTGCGTCGTAAATGACAACTTTATCGAAAAGAATTCGGAACTGATCCAGGAATGTCGTGTGCAGGATATGAACCTGGTATACGTCATGACCGGCAAGATCGTCGAAGATAAGGCTTAGCGAAAAGCTGTAAGTGGTGTCTACTACCGCACGTTCAATTGGTGCTGGTGTACCGGCGTGAAAGCTTTTTACTGTTTCTATGTCTTTCAGGGATTCCAGTCCGTTTTTGAAAGCAATCTTCTGATCTTCTGTAGTGTCGGCTTTTAGCCAGAATAAAACGTGATGAGTTAACATATTTTATATTTTGATTTTTGGCAATTTTAAACAAAATTTCGTTATTCTCTGCTATCAGATGAGCCTTTGCTGTTGTGCTGCTGCTTTTTCTTCTGCAAGGTAAGGGTAGTGTTCCTGATGGGTTTACAGTTATGAGAACGACTTTAACATATTTTAACACTTGTATTTTGCTTATGACTTGCAGGAAGTATAAGCTTTGACTAATTTTCGCCTCTTAAAAATTGTATCCGAAATGGAAGAAGCAAATATTATTACTGAAAATTCATCGTATGGCACTGATATTCGTGCGCTGAATGAAATGATACAAAAAGAAAGCGCATTCATTGACCTCCTTTTCCTGGAAATGGACAAGGTGATCGTGGGGCAGCGGTATATGGTTGAACGACTTATGATCGGCTTACTGGCCAATGGACATATCTTACTGGAGGGTGTGCCGGGACTAGCTAAAACATTAGCGATCAATACACTTGCCAAGACGATTGATGCTGGTTTTAGCCGAATTCAGTTTACACCTGATCTGTTACCTGCGGATTTACTGGGTACCATGATCTACAACCAGAAGAAAGAAGAATTTATAGTTAGAAAGGGACCCTTATTCTCTAATTTTATATTGGCGGATGAGATCAACAGAGCGCCGGCTAAGGTGCAGAGTGCCTTGCTTGAAGCCATGCAGGAAAGACAGGTAACGCTTGGGGATGAAACCTATAAGCTGCCAGAACCCTTCCTTGTGCTGGCTACTCAAAACCCGATTGAACAGGAGGGTACCTATCCGCTTCCTGAAGCGCAGGTAGACAGGTTTATGCTGAAGGTTGTGATCGATTATCCTAAGCGTGAAGACGAGAAGAAAATCATGCGGGCAAATATTGCTCCTCAGGGGATGCCTAAACCGAGTACTATCCTGCATACTGATGACATCATCAGGGCCAGAAAGGTGGTGAAGGATGTTTACATGGATGAAAAGATAGAACAGTATATTATTGATATTGTGTTTGCGACCAGGTTCCCTGATCAATATAAGCTGGCTGATTATAAAAATCTGATCAGCTTTGGTGCCTCACCAAGGGCTTCGATAAATCTTGCGCTGGCTTCAAAGGCTTATGCCTTTATCAGAAGACGGGGTTATGTCATTCCTGAGGATGTGCGTGCGGTTTGTCATGATGTATTGAGGCACCGTATCGGGCTTACGTATGAAGCTGAGGCTGAAGATATTACTACTGAAAAGATCATTACAGGGATATTGAATGCGGTAGAAGTACCCTAGTTGATGGATACCAAGAACTGAGTTTATGGATACCAAAGACCTGTTAAAAAAAGTTAGAAAAATAGAGATTAAAACCAGGGGACTGAGCAATCAGATCTTTTCCGGTGAGTATCATTCTGCATTTAAAGGCCGTGGCATGGCCTTTAGTGAGGTGCGTGAGTACCAGATGGGTGATGAGATCAGAACCATTGACTGGAACGTGACGGCACGTTTTAACCATCCTTATGTGAAGGTGTTTGATGAGGAGCGTGAAATGACCGTGATGTTGCTGGTGGATGTGAGCGGTTCGAAAAATTTTGGTACCCAGGTGCAGCAAAAGCAGGAACTGGCTACAGAAATATGTGCCGTACTGGCGTTTTCTGCTATCCAGAATAATGATAAGGTCGGTGTGCTGTTCTTTAGCGACAAGGTCGAGAAGTTCATTCCTCCTAAGAAAGGCCGTACACATATATTGATGATCATCAGGGAGCTGATCGATTTTAAACCGCAAAGCAAGGGCACGAATGTGGCGCTGGCGCTGCAATATTTTACCGGTGCGATTAAGAAAAGATGCACTGCATTTCTGATCTCTGATTTTATCGGCGATACTTTTGAAAGCGAACTTAAGATTGCGGGCAAGAAACATGACCTGGTTGGTTTGCGTCTGTATGATGTGCATGAGGAGGAGTTTCCTGATCTGGGGCTGATTCCTGTTAAGGATGAAGAGACGGGAAGAGTGGAATGGATAAATACCAGCGATAAACAGGTACGCCATGCCTTTAAAGCGACCGCCCTGGAACAAAACGGCAGGTTGCTAAGTTCCTTTAAGAAATCGGGGGTGGATATTGCTCAGATCGGTACGCATGAGTCTTACGTAAAACCATTGATGACATTGTTTAAAAAACGGGGAGCCAGAAGATAAGATGAAGAATTTTTTAAAGCTTAACTGCCTGATGATTTGTATGTGCCTGGGTATTGCGATACCCGGCCGTGCGCAGGAGGTTAAGGTGAGTGCGAAACTGGATAAGACTACGATTGTTCTTGGTGACCAAACGGTGCTGAGACTGAGTGCAGAAGTGCCTTTGAAGGGTAATGTGGTTTTTCCTTTACTGGCAGATACCTTGTCGGCCAAGGTACAAATCGTTGCTGCGGGTGTTCCGGATACATTGGTTGATCAGAACAGGCCGGAAATAAGGGTGATCAGCAGGGCTTATACCATTACTTCTTTTGACGCTGGACTGCAGATGGTGCCCGCACTGGTGTTTAGTAGCGATGGGAAGGATTATTTGACTGATGCGCTTCCGCTTGATGTGAAATCAGTTTCGGTAGATACTACAAAGGCAATTTACGATATTAAACAGCCTCTGGGTGTATCTTATACATTTTGGGACTGGCTGCGTGACCAGTGGTATTGGCTGGTTTTGGCTGTACTGTTGTTAGCTGCATTATTGGGTACCTGGTATTATTTCCGTAAGGTTAAAAAGCCTGCTCCTGTTGTAGTGAAAGCCGCGCCAGCGGTGCCTTTTCATGTGCGGGCAATTGATCAGCTGAATGCGCTGCGTGACAGAAAGCTGTGGCAACAGGGTGAGGTGAAGGCATATTATAGTGAGCTAACGGATATTTTGAGAGCATACCTGGAAAAACGGTATAAGATAAATGCATTGGAACAGACTTCTGACGAGATTCTTGCCGCGCTTCGTTCTGTAGCAATTCCAGCGGGAGGTATGAAGGAGCTGAAGGAAATCCTTCTGCTTGCTGATCTGGTGAAATTTGCTAAGGTGCAGCCTTTGAATACGGATAACGAAAATACCATGGATGGGGCTATTCATTTTATAAAGGAGCAGCGTGATGGAATGGTTTAAGGGGATTGAATTCGCCAATAAGGGTTTTTTCTGGTTGCTGTTACTGATTCCTGTAATGCTAGCCTGGTATATCTGGCGCCAGGAGAAACTGCAGGGTTCACTGCGGGTGTCGGCCATGTCTGGTTTTCTGAAGGTAAAAAACAAAGGTTATGCTGTGCTGCGGCATTATGGGATTGTGCTGAAAGTACTTGCTCTGGCCGCCCTGATCGTTGCCTTGGCCAGACCACAGTCTGCTTTGAGCTGGGAGGATACAACTACTGAAGGGATAGATATTGTAATCGCCACTGACATTTCCGGGAGTATGCTTTCTGAGGATCTGAAACCCAACAGGCTGGAGGCGGGTAAAAATATTGCCATCGATTTTATAAAGGACAGGCCAAGTGACCGTATCGGGCTGGTGGTTTTTAGTGGTGAAAGCTTTACACAGTGTCCGCTGACGATAGATCATGATGTGCTGATCAATTTGTTTAAAGACATTAGTAATGGAATGATAGAGGATGGAACGGCTATTGGTATGGGGCTGGCTACGGCGGTGAACCGGCTGAAGGATAGTGAGGCTAAGAGTAAGGTGATCATTTTGCTGACGGATGGTTCTAACACCACTGGTTCTATTCCTCCTGCGACTGCTGCTGAGATAGCCAAGCAAATGGGGGTAAGGGTGTACACGGTTGGTGTGGGTACCAAAGGTTATGCGCCTTACCCGATGCAGACCCCTTTTGGTGTCCGCTACCAGCAGGTGCCTGTAACTATTGATGAGCCTACTTTATCTGGAATTGCAAAGATAACGGGCGGCCAGTATTTTCGGGCGACTAACAATGAGAAGCTAAGACAGATTTATCAGCAGATCGATAAATTGGAAAAGGCCAAGATCGCTGTAACGCAGTATCATAAAAAGACGGAGCGTTTCCTGCCTTTTGCACTGATTGCGCTGGTATTGTTACTGCTGGATTTTTTATTGAGAAATACATGGTTTAAGGGGGCCTTAACTTAGGAT
>DATFQH010000106.1:0-4042 GCA_035264385.1 Pedobacter sp. | reverse complement strand
TTCTGCTGCAGCTCATCAGGTTGCCATGAACCAGCTTAGAGGCGGCTTCAGCACTGAATTAAATGTACTTAGAGAACAGCTCATCCATTTTGCTTCCATGATAGAGCTTGAGCTTGACTTTTCAGAAGAAGATGTTGAATTTGCCAACAGAGACCAACTGCAGGATCTGATCAATAAGATCACACTGGTGCTGAATAAACTGATCCGGTCCTTTGAATTGGGAAATGTGATTAAAGAGGGCATCAATACTGTAATTGCGGGCAGGCCAAATGCCGGAAAATCTACTTTGCTGAACGCTTTGCTAAACGAAGACAGGGCGATTGTAAGTGAAATTGCCGGAACTACGAGAGATACCATAGAAGAAGTATTGAATATAAAAGGCATCAATTTCAGATTGATTGACACCGCAGGCATTCGCGAAGCTACAGATACAATTGAAGCAATAGGAGTAGAAAAAACCATGCAAAAGATCAGCCAATCGGCAGTATTGGTCTATCTTTTTGATGTTATTAATCTTTCTGCAGAAGAGATCAGAGAAGATATAGCCCGTCTGCATAAACCAGGAGTTGCATTTTTGGCAGTGGCGAACAAAATGGATCTATCTTACAGCGATCGCCTGAAGGAACTTGCGTTACCGCCAGATATTCAGTTTATTTCGATTTCAGCAAGGGAGCATCAGCACATTGAAGAGCTAAAAGAATTGTTATATGAAACCGCTATAGGAGATAAGCTTTCCGACAACCATACCATGGTCACCAATATCAGGCATGTGGAGGCGCTGGAAAGAACAAGGACTGCTTTGGCCAGTGTTTCTGAAGGCTTGCTTAATCCTGTTACTTCTGATTTTCTGGCTGTCGATATCAAGCAGGCTTTACATTATTTAGGAGAAATAACGGGGCAGGTGACCACAGACGATTTGCTGGAGAATATATTCAGTAAGTTCTGTATCGGAAAGTAAGAAGGCAAAACAGCC
This sequence comes from Pedobacter sp., assembly GCA_035264385.1. Lineage (GTDB taxonomy): Bacteria > Bacteroidota > Bacteroidia > Sphingobacteriales > Sphingobacteriaceae > Pedobacter. The sequence continues at coordinate 3,069 of DATFQH010000106.1, read as the reverse complement.
CTAAATAACTACACAAAATTTTGTATAAACCGCTTCGAAGATAACTTCAAGCGGTTTTTTGTTGCCCGTTGGTTTTTGTTTTCTACGCTCCTATACTATATTCTTGTATTGCATTTGTACCTCAAACGGAAGTTTGTACCTCGGCCAAAAAAGTAGGCGAGCTAACCAGACAACCGCACACAACTAAACACAAACAAACACAACAAGACACAAAAATAGCCATGAGTTCAAACATCAGAATCAATAGAATTTGCGAGTACTGCGGAAAGGACTTTGAAGCCAAAACGACAGTAACAAGATTTTGTTCCCACACCTGCAACAGCCGGGCAGGAAAGCTCAAAATCAAACAACTGAAAATGGGCGCGAGTGATCAGCAAACTAAGACAGTGAAGTCAAAGCCAATAATAGACTTGCAGTCTAAAGAATTCCTCAGCGTGCTTGAGGTAGCGAAACTATTGAACAGCTCAAAACACACCATATATGACCTCATTAGACGAGGAATGTTTCAGGCCGTAAACCTTGGAGCACATAAGACAACCATCAAAAGAACAGAAATCGACAAACTGTTTAACCAAGAACAAATAATTGCAACAATTAAAGAAGTAAAAATCATACCTTTGAAAATCAAAGACTGCTATTCAATAGGAGAGGCCATGAACGTCTCCGGCATGTCTGAAAGCGCACTGTTTCAAGCAATCAAGCGCAACAATATTTCTAAGTTTCAGGAAGGAAAATTTGTCTACGTTTCCAAAAAAGACATCCACCGCCTGATCAATAAACCTTTAACCCCCAACATTTTATGAGTGTTACCTTAAGGAAGAAAACCCTGAGTACAGGGCGGAGCTCACTTTATTTAGACTTTTACCCTGCCATTAGAAATCCCGATACCGGCGTATTCACCAGACGGGAGTTTCTAAAACTTTACCTGTTGGACAAGCCAAAGACCGATCTGGAGAAAGAAACCAACCGCAAGACCTTCTTACTGGCGCAGCACGTCTGCGCACAGCGCCAAATTGAGGTGCAGAACCATCGATTCGGATTTCTTGCTGAATCAAGAAAGGATGGCAATTTCATTGATTATTTTAGAAAGACAGCTGCCAGGAAATCAGGAACGAATGCCTACGGATGGAAGATGGCCTGGAAATACCTGGAGAGTTACGCGGGTTCAGGATTACGGTTTCGGGACCTGAGCGAGGAATTCTGTGAAGAATTCAGGGACTATATGCTCTCTGGCCCCGGTATCGGCCGATACGGCAGATCAATAGGCTGGAATACCGCCGGGAGTTACTTCGCAAAATTCCGAACCATGCTTAAGGCAGCACATAAGGCAAAGCTGCTGGATGAAGACCTGTATGACATCATCAGCGCAATTGATGAGCATGAAAGCATCCGGGAATTTTTAATACTGGAAGAATTCCGCGCATTGGTAGAAGCGCCGTTGGGCGATTCTGTTATGCGCAATGCTTCCATCTTCGCGGTGCTCACTGGTCTTAGATTTTGCGACATTAAAGCTCTCAAATGGGAGCAGGTAAGGGGTTTCAAAGGCAACCATTACATCCAGTTCAAACAAGAAAAAACAGAATCCCCCGAGACTTTACCTATTTCGGACGAAGCTGTAGAGCTGCTCGGCCAAAGAAGTATGTTGGGAGATAGGGTGTTCTATGACTTAAAATATTCCAGGATGAAACCATTCCTGACGTTATGGCTGGAAAAAGCAGGTGTACATAAATCGAATTTTACTTTCCACTGTCTGAGGCATTCCTACGCTACTTTACAACTGGCTTTGGGAACTGATGTTTTCACTTTAATGAAGATGCTGGGCCATCGCAGTATAAAGAGCACCATGCGGTATTTGCACTTGTTGGACACCCTTAAAAAAGCAACCACAGAAAAAATCAAGATGTCAGATATCTTATCCCTTGTGAAAGCTTCCTAATAGCATGTGGCTAAGTCATAGCTAAAAAGAACTTAAATAAAAAGGTAAAGAGTGTTGATCGCTGTCGGATTATTCCGCTTAAGGTACAACAACATAAAATAAAAATTAATCTTCAACCATGCAGTTAGAAAACCCTTTTCAGGCACTATTTGAGAAACTTGATACCATTGAACAGGCGCTCCGTGAACTTAGGGCAATCCAGGTCATTCAGCCGGATAGTCCGGAATCTGACCTGTTGTCTATTTCAGAAGCCTCAGACTTATTAAGGCTTTCAAAAAACACCATTTATTTTCTTTCTTCCCAGTCCAAAATTCCCGTGACCAAAAAGGGTAAAAGATTGTATTTCTCTAAGAAGGAGCTATTGGAATGGATCAAGAGCGGCAGACGCGCGACAACTGATGAGCTCATTTCGGTTGCTGTTTCGAACGTGCAAAAACGAAAGGCATTCCGAGTTTAAGCTGCTTTTTGGGTATATTGATGATGAGTTGGAGCTGTTATAATTTCCTGGGGCCATAGTCGCTGATGACTGGCTCAGGGAATTACCTTGACCCAGTTAAAGTTGTCGATTCAGGCAACGTGGTAATTCCTAATTTACATGTCTTGTACATATCGCCTTGCGCTCTGGTGTGTCCGCGGAGGAATTGTTTCATGTTGTTTGGAATTTCTACTGATTAATTCTTCACTAACCTCGTCTGCCTCAGTCAGGCGGTTCGCTTTGCCAAAGTAGTATCCGCAAAATGGGTATCCCTTCGGGAGCCTCCGCATTTTACTGATCTCCACTTTGCCTTTGTTCCTGCGGCCATCGGTAAAGCTTCATAATTAATTCAGTTTAGAAAAATCAAATTATGAAAGCGAAATCCAATTTATCATTGTTCCAGGTGTCTGAGATTACTGTAAGTTATCATCCAAAATTTAGAGCCTGTGAAAGACCAAAAGTGACCACCGCCAAACAGGCTTATGATGTGCTGCTTAATAACTGGAATCTTAATAAAATCGAACTGGTGGAACAGTCTTATATGTTACTGCTGAATACCGCTAACAACGTGATCGGAATGTCTGAGATTTCCTGTGGCGGTGTTGCCGGAACTGTTATTGATCCTAAGGTAATTTTTAGTATTGCTCTTAAAGCTAAT
>DATFQH010000105.1:0-5560 GCA_035264385.1 Pedobacter sp. | reverse complement strand
ATATTCTTTTTTGTCTCGATATTATTCATATTGATTTTTTATAGCATATCCCGAATCCTGCAGCAATCGCTCTTTTATGAAAAGTGCTGTATCGGCTGCTACCATTTCCCTTATCAGCGCCGGCAGATCGTATTTTGGCTTCCAGTTTAATTTTTTCATTGACTTTGTGGGATCACCTACCAGGAGATCGACTTCTGTTGGACGGAAGTATGCAGGATCGACAGCCACCACTTCTGTACCCACCGCAATCAGGTAGTCAGGATTTGAGCAGGAGGCGACGAAACCTTTTTCATCGACACCTTCGCCTCTGAAAATCAATTCAATGCCGAGTTCCGCAAAGGCCATCAGAACGAAATCGCGCACTGTTGTGGTGACACCTGTTGCGATGACAAAGTCTTCCGGATGTTCCTGCTGCAAAATCAGATACATTGCTTCGACATAATCTTTGGCATGCCCCCAGTCGCGTCTTGCATCAAGATTGCCCAAATAGATTTTCTCCTGAAGACCAAGAGCTATTTTAGCGGCGCCCCTGCTGATCTTTCTGGTGACAAAAGTCTCACCTCTGAGTGGACTCTCATGATTGAACAGGATGCCGTTGCAGGCGAACATTCCGTATGCTTCCCTGTAATTTACCGTAATCCAATAGGCATACATTTTTGCGACAGCATAGGGAGAACGGGGATAAAAGGGAGTGGCCTCGGACTGCGGAACGGCCTGTACCAAACCGTAAAGTTCGGAAGTCGACGCCTGATAGATCCTCGTTTTACGCTCCAGGCCTAGAATACGGATGGCTTCCAACAAACGAAGTGTTCCAATACCGTCGGCATTGGCGGTATATTCTGGCACATCAAAACTGACATGGACGTGTGACATCGCACCCAGATTATAAATTTCATCCGGCTGTACTTTTTGTATAATACGGATCAGGTTGGTCGAATCTGTCAGGTCTCCATAGTGAAGGATGAAATTTCTGCTGTCCTCCTGCGGATCCTGGTAGAGGTGGTCGATCCTGTCTGTGTTTAACATCGAACTTCTGCGTTTGACCCCGTGAACTTCATATCCTTTGGATATCAACAGTTCTGCAAGATATGCCCCGTCTTGTCCGGTAATTCCTGTAATTAATGCCTTTTTCTTCATTTCTATAATATGTAAGTTGAATTGTTGTGGTTAGAGACTTTAAGTCCGCTGGCAAGATCAGCCATTAACCGGGACTGATTCTCTGAGTACGTTTGAAGGTCTGGCTTCTGCCTCTACGTGTGCTGCAGTTAGCATCTTGTTGTCCAGCCCACACATCAATTTTTTAAGTATGCTTCGTTTGCTTAGAAATTGCTCGGCATACTTCCTTGCGTTATGGCGCTTGAGCTGATGATCGTCCCTGCAGCATTCCAGAATTGTTTTGCTCAGCAAATCCTGATTTTCACATCCGATTACAACACCTATGTTGTAGCCGAGGATAAGGCTGTGCAATGTTGATCCCGGTTCAGCGGTGACGAGTGCCAGTCCGCCAGATGACCATATGGTTGTCAGTTTAGAAGGCATCATCAAGTCGCAGGCATTTTTTTTCTGCAGCACAAGATGCACATCGGTCATATTTAAAAAATCATTGAAAACGGCCAATGGCTGAAGCGGCAGGAACAGCATATTCTTTAATCCGAATCTTTCTGCCATTTTGATTAGATTTTCCTTATACGGTCCGTCTCCGCAGACCAAAAATTTTAGATCAGTTTCAGCCTCCAGTTCCCTGGCTATATGGACTATGCTCTCCAAGCCCTGTTTTTCACCTACACTTCCTGAATAAAGCACAATTTTGTCTGAGGGTTTAAAGCCCCAGTCTTTTCTCAGCAGCGTTTTATCTGTTACCGGCACGAATGCTGCTGTGTCGGCCCAATTCGGAAAGAAAATAATTTCCTTTTCTACTTTCGCAGCCACTTTAGCGATCATTCCGGATGAAATGGAACTTATATGACTTGAATGCTTTAAGATGAAACGTTCCATACCGAGCAGAAGCTTGAGCAAGGCATTGGATTTTATGATACCCAGGTCTCTCGCTGCTTCAATCTGCAGATCCTGAATGTGATAAATAAGTTTTCCGCCTTTGAAAAACTTGTAGAAAACGCCTAAAAACCCGAGGTGAAATGGGGGTGCAATGCAAAATATATAGTCGTTACTTTTTTTAAACAGCAATAGAAATACGACGAAAAATGCTGATAAAAAGAAACTGGCATCATGCAATATCCTGCTAAACCCTGTAGGGTGTTCGGGAACATAGATCGGGCACCGATACAATTGAACCTTGCCATTTTTCAGCACCTCCTTCTTATAAAACTTCGCCTTATAAGGTTTCTGAATCTTCCAGTTGGGGTAGTAGGGAAATGAGGTTACTGCTGTACAGTCATATCCGTTATCAGATAGCCAGTCAATCATTTCTCCTGAATACTTTCCGATGCCCGTGAGTTCCGGAGAAAAATTGATTCCTACCAGCAATACACGATTATTATTTACTTTGATTTGATCCACAGGTATGTTATATTTTTTTACTGATTATTTATTCGCGATAGAGATCCTTTGCTGCGATCCGTTTAAGTCGTCGAAATGGGCAAAGTCTAATCAATAGCTTTCAATAGAGATGGATATGGCGGCATCAGGTGAAGTCTGTTCTGCATATCCGAAATAGGAAGCCTGTTCCTGACGCAAACGGTCGATGGTCCTGCCCGTTGGCAAAATGACGTCATCATAAGTGATCACCTGGTCTTTCGGTATATCTCTTTTGAGGATACAGCCCTCTGCAACACCAATTGGCAATAGATTCTCCTTCTGCCTTACATCTGCATTTTCAGCAAGGCCGTATACCATGTAATGACCTATGCCATCGATTACAGACCCCGATTTCAGATCGGTCTTGGCTGTTGCTACTACCTCAACAACCGGGGCACCCAGGGGCGCGAGCGCGGCATCGCCGAAAAGCACTGCGCGGGCGATTGTGTTTGGCGCCTCAAAGTGACAGAGGTGATAAGGGGTATAGAACAGGTAAAGTGGGCCTTCACCCAGTTTGTACAGATTGAGGTAATGTTGCTGTATAGGGTGATCATGAGTTCCCAGTACGAATACTCCGGGAGCCGGTTCCGAGCCTACCACATAGTCTACAATTCCCTTTCCTTCTAACAGAGCTTCTAAAGGGTACGCAGCCAGTACATCTTTGAGCGGTGACCCGGACGGTAATTCCGGCCCGAACATCCCGCGTTTGCCTACACCCATGCCGGTTCCGTTCGCTACAATTGCCTGCTCAAACGAAATTTTGCTTCCGTCTGCAAAGGAGGTAACCATAACGGGGTTTTGCCCCCATTTTTTTGCGAAGCTTTCCTGAGTAGTGGGAGTTCTGTAGGGATCGTGCAATCCCTTAATGTTTCCGCAAAGCACAGGATTTACACCCAGTGATTTCACAAAACGATATAGGTTCATGATCACGCCTGGCTGGTCTCCGTCGCAATTGGTGTATACTACTCCTGCCTGATCGGCATATACTTTCAATATCGGACCCACAGTACCGTCCAGTTCGGCATCCATCAGAATGATGTGCTTTTTATGTTTGATAGCGCAAAGGGCAACCTTGGCTCCGTGCTCAACGGCTCCAGTGACCTCAATAATGGCATCTATACCGGCAGCCTCACACAACATCAGGGCATCATCGGTTACACTAAAATGTCCGTTACGGATATTTTCTTCAAGTTGCAGCACCGTAGCCGGGGTTTTAACATCCCAGATATCTGACTGATGATAAGCCTTTTTTGCTTTTTCTATGTCACGATTGGCAATGGCCACCAATTCCATTCCCTGTACATATTTACAAATTTGAAGGGCAATTCCTCTGCCCATGAATCCGGCGCCTACCAGTGCAACTCTTACCGGATTATTTTCTGCATGGCGTTTGGCCAGTGCGGTATCGATTATAATCATGTTATTGAGAAATATTAAATAGTGAACTGTTTTGAATTAATGCGTGCTGTTGATCTTTTTCAGAGATCAGTTTAGGTGTAAGGGGCCATTCTATGGCAAAAGCAGGATCATCCCAGCGAAAGCACCGTTCGGAACCGGGAGTGTAATACTGGGTAACCTGATAGGTCACATCTGTCTGATCTTCCAGTGTAATAAAACCGTGTGCAAAACCTTCAGGGACATATAGCATCCGGTAAGATGAGGCGTTCAACTCCACACCAATCCATTGATTATGAGTTGGTGACTGGGGTCTCATGTCTATGATGACATCATAGATACTTCCCCTGGTACAGCGCACCAGTTTGCTCTCTTCATGGGGAGTGCATTGCATGTGCATGCCGCGAAGTGTTCCCTTATGTTGGTTATAACTTACGTTGGTCTGTACAGCATTTGTGTTCAGTCCGTGTGCTTCAAATTCATTACTGCAGTATGATCTGCCAAAAAATCCCCTTTCATCTTCGATGCGTTTTACGTCTATGATAAAAGCTCCTTTTAACTTTGTTTCTGTGAATATCATAATGTTGTCTGTAAATTATTTCTCCACTCCAGTTTTGTGCTGAGGTGCTGATCTTCCTGCAAGCTTACCAGTAGTTTGAGCCGCATAAAAAGTGACTGTCTGAAGTCAGAATTATCAAATTTCATGGCCAGCAAACCTGCCATTAGTTCTTCTACCGCACGTTCAAGGGAATACAACGGCTGGTGCAGGGGGGCCAGTTTGGCAAAAAGGTCAAAGTTTACTTTATACGAACGTTTATCGGGCAGGGCTGCCTCGTTGACGATTACCTGCGTGCCGGGAATAACTGAGGCAACAGTTTCTGCAATTTCCCGTACCTGAAAGTTCCAAGCCTTGCTGCCTGTGTTGACAGCCAGGAACTGCCCGCCGTTTTCTGAGGTTCTGCTTACAGCCCAATCGATAGCTCTGGCCATATCTTTAACATGGATCAGCGGGCGCCAGGGGCTTCCGTCACTTAATATTTCAATTTTACCAGAGGTCACAGCGCCGGCTACAAAATCATTCAGCACCAGATCCAGGCGTAATCTCGGACTCATACCGCACGCGGTTGCGAACCTGAGGCAGGTTACCGTAAAATTTTCGTCGGCAAGAGGTGCCAACCCCTGTTCCGTCGCGACTTTGGATTTCGCATACGCTGTCAATGGATTAAGCTCGTCATTCTCTGTTTTTGGTTCTCCGTCTGCAGAGCCATACATACTGCAGCTCGAGGCAAAGACAAATGCGCGTGCGCCGGATGCTTTGGCCAGCTTCGCGATTCTGATTCCCGCCCGATAGTTCACATCCATAGTCACCTCTTCGAAACGAGTTCCCATAGCGTCATTGGAGATGGCAGACAGGTGAATGACGACGTCTACTCCCTGGAATACAGCAGCGTCTATCTTCCTTACATCTCCGAACAACTGCGCGTCCAGATCAAGCTCGGGTATCGTGACTGCATTGGTTAGTGAGGCAGCAAAGTATGCCATATCAAATCCCATTAAGGTGGCATCGGGATAGGTGTCGCGAAGTTGCTTCACTACATGAGGGCCGATATAGCCCATATTTCCTGTAATT
>DATFQH010000104.1:0-14997 GCA_035264385.1 Pedobacter sp. | reverse complement strand
CAAAAGAATACGCTTCAGATTCTGCTGCTGTTCTGGTGAGTTCCTCGGCTGTGAAGACGATGAAACTGAAAAACCCGCTGGGTACCGTACTTAAACTTGGTGGCCAGCAGGCAGTAATTATTGGTGTGTTTGAAGATTATATATGGGATTCTCCCTACAAATCCAATGTTCCGCTGATCGTTTATCACAATAAGAATAGTGGCGGCAATATTACCATGCGGTTGAATACTGCAAATAAACCAAGCAGTAATATAGAGACCATTACCAGGATTACTAAGGCGATTAATCCTAGCTATCCGGTTGAGATCAGTTTTGTAAGTAAAGTGTATGAGGAGCTGATGCAAAAGGAGCAGAAATTAGGAGTGCTTTCCAATGTATTTGGCGGGCTTGCCATCTTTATCTCCTGCCTCGGCCTGTATGGTCTGGTAGCCTATAGTGCCGAACAGCGTACCAAGGAATTTGGAGTGAGGAAAGTGCTTGGAGCCTCCGTATCTAATCTTATGCAGTTGCTCTCTGTATCATTCATTAAGATGATACTGCTGGCTATACTGATTGCGGTGCCTGCTGCTTACTATTTGATGAACAAATGGCTGCAAAATTTCGAGTTCCATACCAGTGTATCATGGTGGATCATTGTACTGGCTTCGGCGGGAACATTAATGATTGCGCTTATAACCCTCAGTTATCAGGCTTATAAAAGCGCCGTCTCTAATCCTGTGGATGCATTGAAATACGAATAAACCTTAACCGACCTGAAATGTTTAAACTGAATCTGAAAATAGCATTTAGAAACCTTTGGAAAAACAAGGGGTATACTGCAATTAACGTCTTTGGCCTATCGGTAGGCATGGCCAGTTGTATTCTCATTTTTCTGTTTATCCGGTTCCAGTTCAGCTTTGACGAGGGATATAAAAATGAGGACAGGATTTTTAGAGTCGTAACCAACTGGAAATACAACGCCTTTGATGACTGGTCAGCGGGAGTCCCGGCTCCTTTTGCTGAAGCTGCCAGAAATGATATTGCCGGATTCGAAAAAGTAGGCTCCATTGTAAAGCGTGGAGGCATCCTTCATATAAATGACCACAGTGGTAAAGAGATCATTAAAACACAAGAGGCGGTATATTACGCGGACCCTGATTTTTTTGAGATTTTTAAGGAGATCAAATGGAAGTATGGTAAGCCGCAACAAGCATTATCTGAACCTAACACAGTGGTTTTAACGGAGGCTTTTGCGAATAAATTTTTCAAAACTGCGGGAAATGCTGTCGGCAAGATCATTACGCTTGGTACAAGAACAAATCTGCGGGTCACAGGCGTCATCCAGGATATGCCTCAAAACAGCAGTTTTCCGCTCGGGATTGTGATCAGTTATCAGACTTATAAGGGTCGTGCCTATACCAACTGGGATGCTGTTAATTCGAGTTCGTCTTGTTATGTGCTCCTGAAAAAAGGGGTAACGCTTGCCGACATGCAGGAACCACTGGATAAATTCAATGAGAAATATTATCCGGTTCAGAAGATTGCAGGCAACCAGAAGAACCAACTACAGGCGCTAAGAGCCATTCATTTTAGTACACAGTACGATAATTTTGTCGAATCGTCCATCAGTAAAAGCGATATCTATGGTTTGGCAATTATCGGACTATTCCTGATATTGACCGCATGCATCAATTTTATAAATTTAAGCACCGCCCAATCGATAAACCGTTCCAAAGAGGTTGGTATACGTAAAGTCATGGGCAGCAAGCGCAAACAGCTTGTCGCACAGTTTTTAACTGAAACTTTTGCCCTGAGTATAGCGGCGCTATTGATTGCCTGTGTGATTACTGAACTGGCCATACCGCAAATGGAAAATCTTTTTAAAGGCCAAATTGAATTTAGCCTTTTCAGCCACGCGATTATTTGGATATTCATGGTGCTGCTAGTGGTTTTTGTGGCCTTTTTAGCTGGCTTTTATCCTGCGCTGATCGTTTCAGGATTTAACCCCGTATTGGCGATAAAAAGTAAAATCTCTTTAAATAGCAGTGGTTTAAGTCTCCGAAAGATTTTAGTGATTGTTCAATTCTCCATCACAGTGATGCTAATCATCGGAACCCTGGTGATCATCAGGCAAATGGAATACGTGACAAAGAAATCCTTAGGCTTTAACCCCGACGCGGTTGCCATGGTTGGTATCATGAACGATAGCATAGGCAGGGCGAAATTCGATATTTTCAGTACAAAGGTCTTGCAGGTCCCCGGTGTTGAATCGCTAAGTTTTTGCCAGACCCCACCTTTATCAAACGATGTAAACGCGACCGATTTCATTTATAACGGAAAAAAAAATAAAGATTTCGAATTGAGGACCGTAAGGGCGGATGAAAATTATTTTAAGCTTTTTGATCTCCAATTAATTGCGGGCAAGATTTTTATGAAGAGCGACACTGCAAATGGCTGTGTAGTTAATGAAACTTTTCTGAAGAAAATTCATGTATCTAATCCTCAGGAGGTAATAGGTAAAATAATAGACGCAAGCGGAAATATCCTCACAATTACCGGAGTAGTTAAAGACTATAATGATAAATCGTTAAAAGAGCCTATTTCCGGAGTAGCAATTTTCCAGGGAAAACAAGAATACTGGAATACAGCTATTAAAATAGACGGCAAACAAATTATGCCAGCGATGAAACAGATAGAAAGCATCTGGAACAATACATTTCCTAATGGTATTTATCAGGCAAGTTTCGTCAACGACAACATAAACACTTATTATGAGAGCGAAAAAATCACCGGTGTCTTGTTCAAAGTTTTCGCAGGTGTAATCATCTTCATTTCCTTTATTGGACTATTTGGCCTGATTTCCTTCGTAGCTACCCAAAGAACCCGGGAAGTAGCGATCAGAAAAGTTCTGGGTGCCTCTACAATTGAACTGGTTAAAATGCTGAACGGTTCATTCTTGCTCATGGTATTTATAGCCAACCTGGTTGCCTGGCCGCTGGCTTATTTATTTGTAAGCAGGTGGCTGGCTGGCTTTGCTTACCGCATGGATCTCACTGTCTGGCCCTTTGCCACAGCAATGTGCATCTCTATGTTCATCACGCTGATCACAGTCACCTTCCGGTCTTACAAGGCTGCTGTAGCCAACACGATTGACGCCCTTAAATACGAATAACTCATCTTATTATGTTTAAACTGAATCTAAAAATAGCACTTCGGAACCTTTGGAAATACAAAGGTTACACATTTATCAATATAGCAGGTCTTGCTATCGGTCTGACAGGTTGCCTGCTTATTTTTATTTTCCTCAGGTATCAGCTCAGTTTTGACAAAGGATACCAAAACCAGGAGCGGATTTACCGCATCGTTTCGTCCTGGCTATATCCCGATGGGGAATTTTACAGTCAGGGCGTACCCCGGCCATTGGCCGGGGCTGCCCGTGTTGATTTTCCGGATCTCAAAAAAGTAGCCGCCATTATCGCCGGAGATGGAATCATTAAGATCCCTGCGACGGGGGGGAAGGCAGAGTTCAAGGAACATGCGTCTGTGTATTATACCGAGCCTCAATTTTTTGACATTCTTCAAAAGAACTGGCTGGCTGGTGAACCCAATCAAGCTTTAATAGAGCCCAATACCGTTGTCCTTTCACAGAAATCGGCTATTAAATATTTTGGCGACTGGAAAAATGCCATCGGTAAAAGTATTCTGGTCGACAACCGTGATGAATTGAAAGTGACCGGTGTGTTCGAAGATTTTCCGGACAACAGCAGCCTGCCGCTCAATGTCGTGGTTTCCTTCAAAACCTACAAAAGTAATGACATAGACAACTGGGGAGCAGTCACGTCGCGTTCGGAGTGCTACGCGCTAATCAAGGAAGGTGTCCCTATAGGCGAGCTGAATAAACAAATGAAGCATTTCATCAAAAAGCATTACGACGGAACTGGCGTAGGAAAAGAAAACCATTACTTTCAGCCGCTTAGTGATATCCATTACAATGAGAATTTTGGTAGTTTTTCACAAAAACGAATGCCGCAGAGTCAGACCATCGGCCTGATTGTCATTGGTGCTTTCTTACTCCTTACCGCTTGTATAAACTTCATTAATCTTGCAACTGCGCAGGCCGTTAGCCGCTCCAAAGAAGTAGGTATCCGCAAAGTAATGGGCAGTTTGAGGAAGCAGCTTGTTGTTCAGTTCCTAAGCGAAACGGCACTCATTACCATCATTTCTTTGTTGATAGCCTGTGTACTCACCGAACTGGCTATCCCTGCCATGGAAAGCTTGTTTGGCGGCGATATTTCTTTCAGTCTGTTCCAGCATCCGGTGATCTTTCTTTTTATGATTATCCTCATTATACTGGTCAGTTTCTTTGCTGGTTTCTATCCGGCGATGATAATTTCAGGTTTTAGTCCTGCACTCGCCATCAAAAATAAGATCAGCGCAGCAAATACTGGTGCCCTCGGTCTAAGAAGGGCACTGGTGGTGGTCCAGTTTGCCATTACGGCAGTGCTTATGATCGGGACGCTGGTGGTGGTCAGCCAGATGAAATATGTCCGGTCGCAGTCTCTTGGTTTTAATACCAATGCAATCGCGCTTTTAGACGTGCCCAATGACAGCCTCAGTATGCTGAAATTTAGTACACTCAAAGACCGGTTAAGTCATATCAACGGGGTAAAAAGCGTAAGTTTTTGTAGCGCGGCGCCTACATCGGAAAACAGGAATAGCTCTAGTTTCAAGTTCAATAGTTCGGAGGATGCAGAGTTCGAGATCAGTATGAAAGGGGCAGATGAAGATTACATCAAGACTTTTTCGTTGCAATTGCTCGCTGGCCGCGGACTTTCCAAAAGCGATACTATCAAAGAATATTTGGTGAACGAAACCTTGGTGAAACAACTCAAAATCACTGATCCCAAAGATATACTGGGTAAATTCATTCAAACCCAGGGCACCAAAGCCCTAATCGTTGGTGTGGTGCGCGACTTCAACAACTCCTCCCTCCATGATAAAATTGAGCCAACGGTGATCTTTTCTATAAAGTCTGCTTATAGCCAGATTGCTTTAAAACTTGATCCGCAACAAATTTTGCCGGCCATGAAGGAAGTAGAACAGATATGGACCAGACAGTTACCGGATTACATCTACAAATCCGAATTCTTAGATGATCAGATCAGCTCTTTTTACGAAACCGAACGCATCATGGGCACGCTTTTTAAAATGTTTGCTGCTGTAGTGATCTTTATTTCCTTTATTGGCCTGTTTGGTCTTATATCCTTCATTGCCACCCAAAAGACCAGGGAAATCGCCATTCGCAAGGTGCTTGGCGCCTCCACTCTGGAACTCGTGAAAATGCTGAACAGCTCTTTCTTATGGATGGTTATTGTGGCCAATCTCATTGCCTGGCCAGTAGCTTACATTTTTGTTTCAAAATGGCTCGATGAATTTGAATACCGCATTGCATTGAGTCCATGGCCCTTTCTGGTCGCAATGGGCCTTTCAGTAACCATTACGCTGATCACAGTGAGTTTCCGGTCTTACAGGGCGGCGATAACCAATCCTGTGGATGCCTTAAAATATGAATAACCTTTAATTAAAATCAAATGATAGAATTAAAAGACATTGAAAAATACTACGCCAACAAAGGTGTTAAGAGTTATATACTCCGTCATGTAAGTACGACCATTAAACAGGGAGAATTTGTTTCCATTATGGGGCCATCAGGAGCGGGAAAATCTACTTTGCTCAATATCCTGGGTATGCTCGAGGAGCCTACCTACGGGGTTTATAAATTTATGGATGAAGATGTGACTGCACTTAACGAACGCAAACGTATTGAGTTGTACCGAAACCACATCGGCTTTGTATTTCAGGCTTATCACCTTATAGATGAAATGACTGTAGCAGAAAACATAGAAGCACCACTATTATACAAAAAAATTGCAGGCTCTGAACGCAAAAGCAGGGTAGCAGATGTACTGGATCGCTTCAATATGGTTGCAAAGAAGGATCTTTTCCCGAATCAACTGAGTGGCGGACAGCAGCAATTGGTAGGTATAGCACGTGCTTTAGTGGCACAGCCTTCCATTATTCTTGCCGACGAACCCACTGGTAATTTACAGTCTGCGCAAGCTTTGCAAATCATGGAACTTTTTAAAAAGCTAAATGAAGAGGAAGGGATCACCATTATCCAGGTAACGCATTCTGAAATAAACGCCGCATATGGCAGCAGGATACTTCACTTATTGGATGGAGTGATAAAAGAAGACCTAACCGTTTAAGTCATGTTTAGAATTAACCTTAAAATAGCCTTCAGGAATTTATTTAAGAACAAAACCTTTGCAGCCATCAATATCGGCGGGCTGGCACTCGGCCTTACCGGCTTTATCCTGTTGCTGCTTTTCATCAATCATGAAGGCAGCTACGATAAATGGAATGCCGACTTGAAAAAAATCTACCAGGTAAGGGAGCGGCACGACTTTTTTACGCCTGATAACAAACAATACTGGCAGGAATCAAATGATACACGAATGGCCGCCTTGGTCAGAGAAAAGTTACCCCAGTTCAGGCATGTGACCAAGGTAGATCAGGACTGGGGTGATGAGGTGTCTGTGAAAGCTGATCATTCCGATCCGATAGGTGTGAAGCACATACGTGATGCAGACTCATCTTTTTTTAAAGTATTTCCTTACCAGTTTATACAGGGCGAAGCATTTACTGCATTAAATGAACCCAATACCATTGTGTTAAAGCAAAGTGTTGCCATGCAGCTATTCGGTACGGACAAAGTACTGGGGCAGCAGGTAAAGATCCTGACCTGGCACAAAGACAAAGGAAAACTAATGAAAATCACAGGGATAGTGGCAGAGCCATCTACTCCTCAAAGTCTTTCGTTTAATGCCATTATTCATACAGGCGAAAAAGAGAAAGATCCTGAAGACGTCAACACCTCAACTTTCTGCCAGGTATATGCACTAGCCGCTCAGGTACTGGATACGACGTCTACAAATGCTGCGCTTCAGAAAATATATGTCGATTTCAAAAAGTCATCCTTTACCCAGCGTAAAATTACCTACAAAGATTTCTACAAGAATGGTAGAACTCCCGGATTAAAAATTCTGCCTTTGCAGGATGTTCATGCCAATCCGCCGTTTAACGATAGCTGGTTTGATGAAATTAAACCCGTCATTGCCCTGTCGGTGTTTCTCCTTTTGGTTTCCATCATCAACTTTGTGAATCTCGCTACCGCGCAGTCTGTCCAAAGGGCGAAAGAAGTAGGCATTAAAAAAGTATTGGGTTCGTATAAAAAACAGCTCATTATGCAGTTTCTTATGGAATCGGCTCTCCAAAGCATAGGTGCGCTGTTCATTAGCGTTGCGCTTGTTGAGCTGCTGCTCCCGGCATTCAATAGTCATTTCGGATTGAACCTGAGTTTTTGGCACAGCGAGCAACTGTCTGGTACAATATTGCAATTAACGGGTTTATTCCTTGCTGTAACGCTTTTGGCGGGGTTATATCCTGCAGTAATCTTATCCGGTTATAGCCCGGTAACGGTTTTAAAAGGCAATTATGAACATGGCCTCAAAGGTCTGATGTTAAGAAACAGTTTAGTGATCCTGCAGTTCATGATTGCCGTAATCTTTATGATTTTCATCGGGGTAATGCATCTGCAAACCAGTTATGTGGCCAATAAAGACCTCGGGTTTAACAGGAGCAAACTGATCAACATCGCTATCGGTTATCAGGATGACCTCGCAGAACGGATTAAAAGAATTCCGGGTGTTCAATATGTCGCCACCACTACACAAGTGATGGGCAATTCCTTTAACGTACCAGAAGAAATCAGCTACAACAACCAAAACTACCGCATGAATACCGTCACGGTGACGATGGATGCACTCCCCGCTCTGGGCGTTCAGGTAATCAGCGGCAGGATCTTTTCCCGGGAATATGGAAAGGATACAGTAAATACCGTGGTATTGAACCAGGCTGCTGCAAAAATGCTCGGTAAGGATATTGTTGGCAAATCTTATGATGTGAAAAGCGAACAGGAAAAGTACACCTTTCAGGTAGTTGGAATAATCAAGGACTATCACAATGAAGGTTTTGATAAAGCGGTATTGCCTACTGTTTATAAAGTAACACATTTGGGAGGAACTTCAAATACCAACAACCTGCTGGTAAGGTTCAATACGTCAAACTACCGGCATATCATCGGTTCAATTGAAAAAGAATGGAAAGCACTGTATCCGAATTTTCCGATGAAGTACATATCAGCTGAAGACGCCTTTCAGGAGCAATTAAAGTCCAATTACAGATTAATGCAAATGATCATTCTGTTCAGTATTATTTCCATAACCCTATCACTGCTTGGATTGTTCGCCTTGTCTGCGTTTATGGCCAAAAGAAAAACCAAAGAGATCGCCATACGAAAGATCCTTGGCGCCACCGACCTTCAGTTGATCAACATGCTGAACAGGTCTTTCCTGATTCTGGTGTTAGCCGCAAATTTAACAAGCTGGCCAATTGCCTATATCATCACCAGCAGATGGTTGCAGGGATTTGCCTACCGTATTGACATGCCGGTTTTACCCTTCGCCCTGGCCACTGTAGTTTCCGTTATTATTGCTTTACTCACCGTGAGTGTTCAGGCGCAAAAAGCAGCGCTTGGTAACCCGGTAACAGCGTTGAAATACGAATAAAATTAAAAGATAATCATGTTTAGAATTAACCTTAAAATCGCCTTCAGGAATTTGCTGAAGAGCAGAACAGCCTCCCTGATCAATATCAGTGGTCTGGCGATCGGCCTTGCGGCGAGTTTAATGCTGCTGTTGTATGTACAGTACCAATGGAGCTATGACAAGCAATTTGGCAATACAGAAAATACCTTCCAGCTGATGGTTAATTTTTATGGAGCAGATAAAAGCATTACCGGTACCGGGGCGCAGGCACCGAATACACTTGCTGCGGTTCTCAAAGAAGAAACACCAGAAATTGAGCACATCAGCCGGGTGCTGTGGGCAAGCAGGCGATTGGTAGCCAATGGACAAAACAGTTTTAAAGTGGAAAGCCGCTATGCGGATCCTGACCTGCTCCGGCTCTTTAAATTCAACTATTTAAGCGGAAACCCCGAAAAAGCCTTTGACGACCCGAACTCCATTGTTCTGACGGAAAGTACAGCAATTAAGTTATTTGGCAGTTCGAATGTCCTGAACAAGACCGTTCGTTTTGAAAACCAGGCGAACCTCAGGATCACTGCGGTAGTCAAAGACCTCCCGCCAAACTTTACCTATGGATTCGAAGCGCTGGCACCCTGGAAACTCTTTGAAAATCTGAACCAATGGCCAGCCGTTCCCAATTGGGGCAATTTCTCCTTTTTTACACTGCTGACCTTGAAGCCCGGTACAGCCGCCGGCAATGTAAATCAAAAGATCAAAACTATCATCGCCAGGCATACCGGAACAAAGACCATAGAGGCCGCGCCATTCATCTATCCCCTCGAAAAATTCCACCTGTACGGTCATTTTACAAATGGCGTCGACGATGGGGGCCAGATCGAACAGGTTCGCATATTTATCATCCTGGCACTGGGGATTCTGGCCGTCGCCTGTATCAATTTCATGAATCTGTCTACCGCCCGGTCCCTGAAAAGAGCAAAAGAGGTCGGTATCCGGAAAACCATAGGCGCCAGCCGCGGTTCATTGGTCATGCAATTCCTGCTGGAGTCATTTATATTAACTATTCTTAGCGTTATCATTGCGGTAGCTCTGGTAGAACTCCTGTTGCCGGCCTTCAACACGCTGCTCCATACAAAATTGGAAATGAACTATTCAAGCCCGCGCAACTGGCTCGGAGTAACCGTACTGGTTCTGCTTACTGGCTTTCTTGCAGGAAGTTACCCTGCTTTTTTTCTTTCCTCATTCAGTCCGGTACAGACCCTTAAAAAAGCAGTAACCTTCAAAAATAAATTTGGCCTTAACCTGAGGCAGGCCCTTGTTATCACCCAGTTCAGCTTTGCCATATTGCTGATCGTAGCTACACTGATCCTGAACCAGCAATTACAGCACCTCAGAAACAGACCCCTGGGGTATCAGACCGATGCGTTGGTGCAAATGCCGCACGAAGGCAACCTGTATCCAAAATTTGACTTGTTCAAAGAAAGGATCCTCCGGTCAGGAGCTGTCACTGCGCTTACCCAATCATCAGGAAGCATTGCCTTTCAGAATTCAAACGTCAACGGATTGGAATGGAAGAACATGCCACAGGAAGGCAAAAAAACCTCCTTTGATTACATTCAGACTACCCACGACTTCCTTAAAACCAATAACATCAGGCTGATTGCGGGCAGGGATTTCAGCAAGGAACACGCTTCAGACTCTTCTGCGGTGATGCTCAACGAAACTGCTGTGAAACTGATGGGATTTAAAAATCCGCTGGGCGAGCAGATCATGCTCAACGGCCAAAAAAGGCCGGTGGTGGGTGTGTTTGCCGATGTACTTTGGGATGAGCCTACCCGCAGTCAGAACCCTATGGTCATCTCTTTTAATGCCAGCAACAGCGATTACATTACCATGCGGCTGAATAGTGCCAGGGGCATAGCAGAAAATCTGCAGCATATCAGTAAAATCACCAAAGAGATCAACCCGGATTTCCCGGTGGAGATTACTTTTGTAGACAGTCTGGTAGCAGAGAAAGTTGAACATGAAGAGATGCTTTCCATCCTGTCCAACCTCTTTGCCGGTCTGTGCGTATTTGTATCCTGTCTGGGCTTATTTGGTTTGTCTGCCTTTAGCGCCGAACAGCGAACCAAGGAGATCGGCGTACGCAAAGTCCTGGGCGCCAGCATCAGCAGCATCATGACCCTGTTGTCTGTGAGTTTCATCAAAACAGTGCTGATCGCAATGCTGCTGGCCATGCCGGTAGGATACCTGGTTATGGACCATTGGCTGATGCAGTTCGATTACCGGATTTCAATCGGCCCTTCGGTCTTCATCATCAGCGGACTGGCGACTATGGCCATTGCTATTCTAACCGTAAGCTGGCAGGCTTACCGTGCCGCGAAATCAAATCCTGTAGAAGCATTAAAATACGAATAACACGCAATATTACCATCTGCGCAGTATCTTTGCAGGATGCAGCGCAGTTTTACAGACCAGCTTAACAGGCAGATCAGTATCAGTTATCCGCCCAAAAGGATCATTTCCCTGGTTCCTTCACAAACAGAACTGTTGTTTGATCTTGGTCTGGACAAGGAAGTGGTAGGGCTTACCAAATTTTGCATTCACCCGATAGAAAAATTTGCCCCCCGCACTAAGGTCGGCGGTACCAAAAAGCTAAATATTGACCTGATCAGAAGTTTGCAGCCTGATCTGATCATTGGCAACAAGGAAGAAAACCAGCAGGATCAGATCGAAGAACTGATGCAGGAATTTCCGGTGTGGATGAGTGATATTTATACACTGGAGGATGCCAGGAAAACGATTACCCAGATAGGAGCGCTGGTAAACAGGGAACCTGAAGCAGCCTACCTCAATCATCTTATAGGTTCTGGTTTTACCGATCTGCAGGTGCTGGCCGCGCAAAATAAACTCGATAAGAAGGTTGCTTATCTGATATGGCGCGAACCTTATATGGCGGCAGCTAAAGACACCTTTATAGATGATATCCTGGCTCTAAACGGATTGAGAAATGTAATCAGAACAAGCCGTTATCCTGAATTAACCCTGGAGCAGCTTGCCTTAACAAAGCCCGATCTTGTCTTCCTGTCTTCTGAACCTTATCCCTTTAAACAAAAACACCTGGAAGAAATACAAGCATATCTTCCAGGTGCAAAAATAATGCTGGTGGACGGAGAGATGTTCTCCTGGTATGGCAGCAGGCTGGTTAAAGCCGTGCAATACTTTTTTCAGCTTCAAAAAGAGCTTTACTAATAAGACTCTGCTTAATACAGAACTATTTCAATAAAGTAACCTCTACACGCCTGTTTTTCAGACGGCCTTCTTTAGTCTTATTGGTAGCGACAGGCTGATTGGCACCTTTACCCGAAGTCTGGATTCTTTTCTCGTCTATGCCCTGAGCCACCAGGAACGTTTTTACAGAGACAGCTCGTTTTTCAGAAAGCCATACATTGTATTCAGGTGTTCCTGTAGCATCAGAATGACCATCGATCATGATTTTACGGTTTCCGTCCTTAGCCTTTAAAATTTTGGCCACATCTTCAAGCCTGCTTTTGGCACCTTCACTCAGATAAGAAGAGTTGGTAGGGAAGAGGATTTCTGAACTGAAGGTAAACTTAATCCCGTTCTCTGTTCTTTCAATCTCCTCATCAGGCAGTTCTTTTTTCATTTTATCCAGCTCAGTATCACCTATAGGTTTTTCAACAGGGTCCGGGGCCGGAACCTTAGCCGCTATCTTTTTTGTCTTGCAGGAAAAGGCTATGCTTACTAAAAGCGTCAGCATTAAAATGGTTCTTCGTGTCATTTGATTCATAGTTTATAATGTGTGTTATTTCAATTCAGCTATTGCCTTGTCCAGGTATGCAATTGCTGCTGCATCGTTTTGTTTCGGACCTTTAAGCTGAGTCAGATTGTCGGCAACAAAGTTATTGATGCCATACTGTTTGTATTTTAAGCCAAGTGCCTTTACGGTATCAACCACCTTTTTAAGTTCATTGATGTCGTCGGTCTTGCTCAACATGTATAAATACGCAGGAACCAGACTTACCTGATCCTGGGTGCCCATCTGAGAAAAACCTTCCGTAACAAATGGAAGCTCGGCGGCTGATCCAAATCTTGCGTATACCTGTATAATGGCCTCTGTAAGTTCTTTCTTATTGTCTTTTTCCAGTTTTTTTGCAGCAGTCAGTGCTTCAGGGCCCTGTTGCAAAGCCAGTGCCATTAGTGATGCACCCTGCACAGCATAAGATTTGCTGTCCAGACCCTTATTGAAAAGCGGAAGATCAGCGGCACTCTTTGCATACCCCAGGGTAGTAATTGCTTTTGCCTGTACCAGGGTACTTGGATCTGCGGTAGCCATCTTCTGAATCAGGGGAAGTGCAGATTTCATAAATTCCGCATCCTGAGTATCTACTGAATCCAGGGCCTGCAATCTTAGCGCATAAAACTTATCATTCAGTGCAGACAACAATATTTTCGTTCCATCTGGTGTTTTCTTATTTTTTGCTCCCGCATCTATGGCTTCAAGTCTGTCTGCAAATAATGGAGCCTGACTATATTGCGCTGCAAACTCAGCGATTGATTTATGGTCTTCCTTATCCCAGAGCAATACCTTATCTGCATCCACATTCACGAAATCAGGTTTAACGGCACTTGCGAATGAAAATGTTTGCTGTGCACCAGTAAGAGTTACCTGATGGCGTTTTTTATTGCTGCCACTATAAATATCTATGGCCATAGGCACTGTAAATATGTCTGGCTGAAGCTGTTTGATGGTTACTTTCTGCGTTTTAGATGCCGCATCCCATGCGTAATCGATAGTTACCTTCGGATGGCCCGAATTGAAATACCATTGGTTAAAGAACCAGTTCAGGTCTTTTCCACTGGCTTCTTCCATGGCCAGGCGCAACTGATGCGCTTCTCCGTTCTTAAATGCATTTTGCTTTAAATAGATGTTCATCCCTTTAAAGAATACTTTATCGCCAAGATAATTGCGCATCATGTGCAGAATCCGGCCGCCCTTCTGATAAGATACCAGGTCAAATACCTCCTCTTTATCCACATAATGGTAACGCACCAAGTTCTTGAGTGCATCCTTGTCGGAGCCAAGATACTGGGCCATATCCTCATAATTGTGGGCGTCGGCAACATCTTTGCCGTACTTATGCTCCGCCCAAAGCACCTCACTATAATTGGCGAAAGACTCGTTTACAGTAAGGTTACTCCAGCTTTCAGCAGTTACATAATCGCCAAACCACTGGTGAAAAAGCTCGTGTGCTATCGTGCTTTCTGCCTGACCAAAGTTCTCGTCCAGCATTTCCCTTGGTGTACGCTGTACATAAGCACCATGAAGGGTAGCAGTGGTGTTTTCCATTGCACCGCTCACATAATCGCGTACCACAATCTGACTGTATTTATTCCAGGGATAATCTACACCTAAGGTCTTCGAATAGAAATCTATCATTTCAGGAGTGTTGCCAAAAATTTGTTTGGCATAAGGTGCATAGGCAGGCTCCAGATAATAGCTCACTTCCTTCTCCTTCCATTTGTCACGGTAGATCTTAAAGTTGCCCACAGCCATCATAAACAGGTAGGGAGAATGAGGCAGATCCATTTTCCAGGTATCGGTACGTGTACCATTGATATTTTTTACCTGGCTTACGAGTTTACCGTTAGAGAGCGTCACATATTTAGCCGGTGCGGTAATGCTGATCTCGGCAGTTGTTTTCTGATTGGGCTTGTCGATTGTTGGAAACCATGCAGATGAAGCTTCAGTTTCGCCCTGCGTCCAGATCTGGACTGGTTTTCCTGCCACCGCGCTATCCGGATTGATAAAATAAAGTCCTTTGGCATCAGTTATTGCCGCGCTGCCCTTCACTTTCAGTTCATCAGGTTTGGCGGTGTAATCAATATAAATGGTATAAGACTCTCCGGCCTGGAACTTTTTACCCAGCTGAATTTTCAGAAATTCCTGATCATAGCTGTATTTCAGGGCCTGCATCGCCTTCCCGTTTACCAGCGAAACATTCCTGATGTCCATGCCTTTCGCATCCAGCGTTAAGGAATCTGTAGCGTAAGCATATGGCTTCAGTGTTACCCATTCTTTGCCAGTCAGATGCCTTTTGGCGTAATCAAACTTTACATCCAGTTTGGTATGTACCAGTGCGTTTATCTTTGGGGCCGAGCCTCTAAAGTCAGCAGCTGCATTAGATGCTGTATTTTTTTCTGTTTGTGCCCAAAGGGAAGTTGCAGTCAGTGTAAATAGCAGGCCGATGACGGCCGATCTTATCAATAGTTCTCTCATCAATTCAATTAAAGCTGCCAAGTTACGGATTACCTCCAATAAAGAAAAGTA
>DATFQH010000103.1:0-5194 GCA_035264385.1 Pedobacter sp. | reverse complement strand
ATAACTATTTAGCAATTACTGCGGCTATCCATTTATTGGTTCCACAATTTTTACACTCGCCAGCACCTTCGGTTTTGGTTTGAAGAGGATTACCGCATTGCGCACATACCAAAACCTGATTTATGATCGTCAGTTCTGTCCCTGCGGCTTCATCTTCGGGCGGAAGCAGAGAAAGACCAGGTTTAGGTTCCTCATATTTAAAGACAGAAAACAAACCGCAAGCTTCTATGTATACCCGGCGAACCTCTCCGAGGTTGTAGATTTTTTGGTTCCTAAGCACCGCCATCATTTGCTCGCGGGAGATTTTCATTGCCTTTAATTCATCAGCAATCATCATCCCGTCCTTCACGATTTGGCTTTCACGTCCCTGTAGTAAACGTTCGATTTTTTCGTTTTTCACTGCCAGATAGTTGATACCTCTCTGAAACACAAGCGCACAGATCAGCACAAGAATTCCCTGCAGAATGCCGCGGTCGGGGATTTGCATGGGAACAGATATAATAGCGCCAAGTGTCAGCATGACAGCGAGCTCCGAAATCGTCAATTGTCCTCCCATCCGCTTGCCCAGAAATCTAAGGATAACAAGGAGAACAAGGTATATGATTGTGGTACGGATCAATACTTCGAGTAAAAATTCGACAGGAGCGGGGCCGAGCAGGATGCGGTGCCAGTCGGCCCAGTGTATCTCTTCTTTTTTCATTTCGTGTTAATGGAATTCTAAACAAACGCGCAATTAAGTTGCACTGCATAATAGTAACACGCAATAACAGTCGAGGTTGAATTTTTTTGTTAAACCAGTATTTTTTGCATCACAGCGTATTTTTATTGCTTTGTACTCAGGCGTTTTTCCATTAGTCCGGAGCGGAGTTCATTGCATTTCTGGTGTGCTGTCCAACTTTAGCGTATCCTGGCCTCCAGCAGCTGTTCAATCGTCCGCATCAGGTCATCCAGGTTAAAAGGTTTTGAAATAAAAGCGTCTGATCCATAAGTACCCAATGATAACAATACCCTGGGATATGCCGAGCTGAGAATCACAGGAATGTGTTGTGTAGCCGGATCACGTTTAATCTGGCTGCAAAGCTCTCCTCCATTCATTTCCGGAAGCAGGTAATCCACAATAACCAGACTCGGCTGGTAATCTTTTACCAATTGAAGGGTATCAACGGCCGTCCGGCGAACCAGACACATATAGCCGATCATCTGAAATAATTCTTTCAACATGTCTGCGATTCCCTCGTTGTCTTCGACGATAAGGATTTTTGGCAGCGTCAATTCAGCGTGCCTTATGGTTTGAGCATTTTTGATTTGCATATCAATAGGATTGATTTACAAATTAAGCAGTGTTTGGAATAATTAAAATACTCATTCTTAATGTTTAAATACCGGAAATTCTGCTACTTAATACACAAACAAATGGGTATTTTGAACGAGAATCGACAAATCACCGCAGCTTTCAAGCCTTTTTCTTATTCACTGTGACGGTGCAATTGCCAGGAATCAGATATTCAATATGGCCCTCATCAATGCATCTTGCCTTAAGTCGATTTTTTCGACCTTTAAGCCGGACAGCAAGTGCTGGTAACTCCTTATCTGCGGTTTTTATCAGCATGAGGCGGCATTCACTTCGCGGATCACCCATTACATTGAAGGTTACCGGCAGACTTTTGGCACTGAAGTTCGACGTTGGATAATCAATATAAACCAGGAAATCCTGACCTGGAATCTGCAGGTAATGCCGTGGGATTACGCCGAAGGCATTGCCCGCTCCATAAACTTCCTGGCCCACAGTACCAGACTTCAGCCATCCATCCTGCAGGTCCTCCAGTGCGATCCAGAGCTTGGGGTCAACTTCTCCGGTCCTGGCTTTTTCTTCCAGCATTTCTTTAGGGAGCATTGGTGGATAGTAATAGACCGCACGATCAACCATGTACCGGATGTATTCGGCAAGGAGCAGTTTCACAGCAGGCAAAATCTCGATATCCTCCGCTTCCTTCAAGAAATCGTGCATCGCACAAAAAACCTCCTGCTCTTCATACACTGCAGTGTAAGGAGCATCATTGAGGGGATAAAGAGAAAAGAATTTAGGAAAGTTTTTCCCATAACCATAGTTGCAGTCCCATAGCTGAACGTTTCTGAAGATCCCTGCCAGACAGGTATAACTCAAGCGGAGGTATAGTTCATTCTTCGTGATTTTATACAGTCTGAGCAGGGCACCTGAGGCGAAAGCGGTGTCATTCGCCTGGTAAAAAAGTTCGAAACCATAGCCTTTTAGAGCTTTCGCGGCACGTTCTGCTTCTTCAAGGTAAATCTGGTCTTTCGTGAGCTCCCACGCCTGTAGCATGACATGTGCATAAATGCCGCCAACATCTTTTTCTCCACCCTTTCCTTCAGCAGTTTCCGCTTTGACTACTTCCAGGGTGTCCATTTTATAAAAAACCGGCCATTTATATTTGAAATGACGGGCCACTTTGATAGCAAATTTGATCGAATCCAGAAATAGTTGCTTTGCAATTTTATCGCCTTTCAAAGCCAGTCGTGAAAGATTTATCAACGGATGGTGCAAATACCAGGAGTCCATGACCATCGGCTTTTTTTGTTCCTCGTCTCCATTAAGTTTATCTTCTGCAGCCGGTAGCCAGCGCATTACAGTCCCGAGCTTTTCATTGTAAAAAGTCGGAAGGTTATTTTGTATAATGCTAACAGCCTCAAGCTCTTGACCAGTCCATTCGGTGTAGTCCAGCAAGGGCATAAGTACAGCTAGCTGCACCATTATTTCAGGCGGAGTTTCATAGTCACTTACATAAGCATTAAAATATTTATGTCCGGCTTGTTGGGACCAACAGCCCGGACTTTCCGTCAGGTCTTTAAGGCCCCTATCTAGTACTTCGAGCCAATTCTGATATTTCGTTTCCGGTTTTGGAAGCAGCAAATAGATTCTGGCCAAAAGTTGCAGATAAAGTTCGATAATGTCCGGCTCTTCTTTAGGCACTTCAGGATGAAAGGCAATAAAAGCATCTGAAATCGTGAGTTTTACTCCCGCCTTCAACGGCTTTTTGGAAGGCGGAAGTGAAAAACCGAGTTCAGGCCATTCACCGCCGACAGTATCACCCAGTGAACTTTCCGTCTGTTCGCAATAATCCGACAGCGCAGTCAGATTTTGGTGGTAGAGCAGGGTAGCCGATTCTGGCTTGGTCTGGCTGAAAAAAATGAAGCCGGTACGGGTACCGAACTGACTGGCGTGGATTTGCCCGATTGTATTTTCTGGTTTCCCATCTATGCTGGTAATCAGCATGTCTTTTGGCCAGTAGGGAATGGACAGATCCTTCGCTGGTGTCAGCATGCAGGTGTAACGGAGTACAGGTTGGCTTTCCTTTATGTCCAAGGAAATGTCCAAATTGATCTTTCCAATGGCAGAAGACAGCGTAAGTTTAATCCCGTGATCTTTTTTCTTTACCTGTTTTTCAATTTCTAAAGATCCACCTGGACTAAATGCAGCACGAAACGCTATGCGTCCATCACCGGGCATATCTGTTAAAATCCACACAGAATCGTCGGTAGAAAAAATTTCAAAACGGAATTCATTGATGATTTGCTTAAATAAAATTGAGTTGTGATCGTTGAGCGCTGCATTTGCAGACAGGGCCCATGGTGAGATTGCTTTCGTCATATGCCAATGAATAAATTATAATCAAATCGATAACAAGCCCTGAACTTAAAAGTTCAGCCCAATCTGATTTTTGCATAAACATACGGATGGACTTTTATTCCAAAAAAACTACCTGAAATGAGATAAATACTTGTTTTTCAAACTCGATGAACCTTTGTCTGCGAAAGTTGTGATAGTGTTATCAATAAAGCAACATATGGAACAATTAAGTACCTATTTTCAGAACGCCGTTTCAGGAAAACGGATACTGATCACAGGCGGAACGACCGGAATTGGTCGGGAAATTGCCATTCAATTGGCTGCTGCAGGCGGCAGATGTGTGATCTGCGGGCGTAGCCAGGAGCCCTTGGATCAAACAATGGCAGAGATCAACAGCAATGACAATCCCTTGTCAAACATCGGACTGGTTGCAGATTTAGCAGTAGCGGATGACATCTACAGAATCTTTGAAGCGGTAGACAACGAACTGGGTGGCATTGATGTTTTGATCAACAACGCAGCAGTAGCCTACGGAAGTATCCTGGAAGGTAATTATCAGGACTGGCAATATGTGATTAACACCAATCTTTTAGGATACCTCACTTGTAGCAACGAAGCAGCAAAAAGAATGCTGGCTTCCGGATCAGGACATATCATAAACATTGGTTCAATGAGTGCCGATGTCAGGGAAGAAAACAGTTCAGTTTATGTAGCTACAAAATCAGGCATACAAGGATTCTCGGAGGCGCTTAGAAAAGAACTGAATCCCGGCGGAATCAAAGTAAGCTTGATTGAACCTGGTGCAGTGGATACTGATATGCAGCCTGCGTCGGGAATCGAAAAGGCGGAGCAGGTGAAAAACCTGGAAATGCTCAAAGCGCATGATATTGCCATGGCCGTACTTTTCTGTCTGGCCCAGCCGCTTCGCAGTGATGTTGTACGGATACAGATCCGTCCGCACCTGCAGCTGATCTAGACTTTGGTCTCAAACAATATCTTACGAAACTACTACAACATTGAAAGCTTAATTTTTAAACAATCAATCCTTAGTATATGTTAGCTATGAACTACAGAGGGCCCTACAGGGTCCGCGCCGAACAAAGACCGATGCCAGAAATCCTTCACCCCGAAGACGCCATCGTGCGTGTAACCCGCAGCTGCATTTGCGGGTCTGATTTACATCTCTACCATGGCATGGTGCCAGATACCCGGATCGGTTCTACATTCGGGCACGAATTTACCGGTGTGGTAGAGGAAGTCGGGCCACTGGTCGAAAATTTAAAGGTAGGTGATCAGGTATTGGTTCCATTTAATATTGCGTGTGGAAGATGTAATTTTTGCAAACAGGGGCTCTACGGTAATTGTCACGAGTCTAACCCGATGGCTACAGCAGTCGGTGGTATATTTGGTTATTCGCATACAGCCGGCGGTTTCGATGGTGGGCAAGCTGAATATGTCCGAGTACCTTATGCAAACGTTGGTCCCACAATCATTCCCCCGGACATGGATCCAGACGATGCCGTGCTGCTCACTGATGTGGTGCCGACC
>DATFQH010000102.1:0-3817 GCA_035264385.1 Pedobacter sp. | reverse complement strand
ATACTGAAAATACCATCAGCAACGATCAGTTTTGCAGCATCTTCAGGTAATCTACTTAGTTTCTTGCGCAGATCCTCCATGTCATTATGTGCATATTTAATAGAGCGCGAAAAAGAAAGCCTGCTACCGTCAATAATGGAGGCATGGTCATATTCATCCAGAATCAGGTAATCGTTTCTGTCCAGTAAGCAGGAAATCACGCCAAGATTTACTTGAAAACCTGTACTGAAAAGAACAGCGGCTTCTTTACCAACATAGGCAGCAAGTCTGCGTTCCAATTCAATATGTATATCCAGAGTTCCGTTAAGAAATCTCGATCCCGCACAACCGGTACCATATTTGTCAACGGCAGCTTTTGCCGCTTCTTTGATTTTTGGGTGGTTGGTTAATCCAAGATAAGAGTTAGAACCAAACATGAGGACCTTCTTCCCGTCAATTATCACTTCTGTATCCTGGCCTGATTCTATTGCACGGAAGTAAGGATATAGTCCTTTTTCCTTGATTGCGGTAGCGTCTTTGAAAGCCGCTATTCTATCCTGTAATTTTTTGCGCATGCTAGTACTAATATTTAGATGATTTTAAAAATCAACATTTATGCCAATAAATAAAACTTTCCAAATCTAGTATCATAAACAGATAAAACAAAACTTGGAGGCAACCAAGTTTGAATATATTAATTTTTAAGACAAAAATTACAATCTTCTTATATTTTAAATGGGGAAAGAGAAGTTATTTTGACCAAATGAGGTATAAAGTCAATTAAACTAAGCGAAAAATCTATAAAACAAAACAGGGATAAATCTGGCGATAAATCCCTGCTTATGTAGATGGTTGGTCCACCACAGACCAACCTAAACCAAACAAACTGGGATTATAACGACACCGATTGCAAAAATGTTTCATGATTGAATAATAAAAACATTTCTATGACAATCGGTGGTCTAATAGTTTAGGGTTATGCCTGCGCCAGACCCCATGTCACTGTCATAATGTGCCGAAATGCCAAAATTCTTAGTGACAATATATCGGAGGCCTGCCATATATTCCTGATCTGTGTTTACCATTACAGCAAGCCTGAGGCTGCTGCTAAGCG
Source organism: Pedobacter sp. (assembly GCA_035264385.1). GTDB lineage: Bacteria > Bacteroidota > Bacteroidia > Sphingobacteriales > Sphingobacteriaceae > Pedobacter. The sequence continues at coordinate 2,724 of DATFQH010000102.1, read as the reverse complement.
GAATATCTTCCCTGCCAAGCCTAAATCTTAGCTTACCCTTCATGTCCAACCTGGTATCTGCAACAAAAAGCATGGGCAGCGTATACTGAATTCCGATAAAGAAAACACTGCGGTTATCCTTTGTATCTCTTACCCCATCTTTGCGATACCGGTAATCCCAGCCAATAAAGGGGTAGAGGAACTGCATTTTACCAAGATATCTGCCAATATAGGTTTCACTTTCATAACCCATCATATCATTTGTGCCTATTCTGAACTCCGTCTGCAACTTATACCTGGTATTCACAATCATCAGTTCACCATCTGCGCCTGTACTTTCCAGGCTTGTCCTGCCCATCAGATGCAGCTCCCTGTCATCTTTATAGAGCATTTTTAAGGCCATTGCAGGATCAGGAATTTCAGGATTTGGCTGAGAATTTTCATAACTAAAAATCCTGCCCATACCGCTCATCATATGATAAAGAATATGACAATGAAAAAACCAATCACCATTTTCGGTACCTGCAAACTCAATCGTATCCGTTTCCATCGGCATAATGTCAAGCACATTCTTCAATGGAGAATAATCTCCCTGTCCGTTCAGTATTCTGAAAAAGTGACCATGCAGATGCATGGGGTGGCGCATCATTGTGCCGTTATACAGTACTATCCTAACATTTCCCCCTTTTTTGACATAGATTTTGTCGGTCTCCGAGACTGCCTTATTGTTGATCGTCCAGACATACCTGTTCATGTTTCCCGTCAGCTCAAATCTCAATTCCTTAAATGGAGCATCCGGTAGCGTGGTCTTTTCCGGTGAGCGTAGCATGCCATAGTTCAGGGTTACCAGATCTTTATTGAGCGTATCTGCCATCTTCGGGTACATAACCGCATTCATATCCATCTGCTGATTGCTCATTTTCATGCCCATGTCGTTCATGCTGCCATCCATATTCATCATGCCGTTCATCATTTTCATCCCCTCAAAGTATTTAAGTTTGGGAAGAACAGGCGCATTTACCTTCCCGCCATCACCAAGCCATACAGAGGTATATCTGGTGCGGTCTTCGGCTGTAGCCCTGAATTCATACATTTTATCATCAGGAATGCTGACCAGTACATCGTAGGTTTCAGATACACCAACGATGAGCCTGTCTACTTCTACCGGAACCACATCCTTCCCGTCGCTGGCCACTACAGTCATTTTGCCGCCGCCATAATTTAGCCAGAAGTAAGTGGAAGAACTACCATTGACTACCCTCATACGAACTTTATCACCTTTTTTATAGGAGGTTTCGTGCTGTTCAGGAAGCCCGTTAGCGAAAAGACGATCATAATATACATCGCTCACATCCATTGCCAGCATCCGCTTCCACTCATTGCCCAGCTTTGTTTTCAGGTGGCCCTGCCGAACGGCAGCAAGATAATCCTGTGTGCTGCCTTTCTTAATGGCATACCAGTCGGTTGCACTGTGCAGGCTTCTGTGAACTTCAGAAGGCTTTTCATTTGTCCAGTCACTGAGCAGCAGGGTATATTCTTTTTCAGCAGCGGCTTTCCTTTTGTGGATCACAATGGCACCGTACATGCCGCTTTGTTCCTGCAGCATAGTGTGTGAATGATACCAATAAGTACCATTCTGTACAATTGGAAATTTAAACAGCTTTGTTTCCCCGGCTTTTATCGGCGTGGTAGTAAGGTAGGGCACTCCATCGTATCTGTTCGGAAGTATCAGTCCGTGCCAGTGAATGGAAGTTTCGGTATTTAGGTAGTTGTGTACGTATACCTCCGCTGTATCACCCTCGGTAAAGTGAAGTTCGGGCCCCGGAATGCTACCGTTGATAGCGATGGCTTTCCTGCTTTTTCCTGTATAATTGACCAGCGTATCCGCCACATTCAAATGGTATATTTTTGTTTTCTGTGCTAGCGCATTCCAGGAAAAGAACAGCAGGCCAAGTATTATAGTTGTTGATGAGTATTTCATAATTTTCAGCATTAACAGGTTTCTACCAAGCTGGTCTGCAGCTACAGATATCCTGGGTACTATTAATTCTGAATCGTAGTTTTTACAGTTCCGCAACTGAGCATCTGTCTGCCGTAATAAGGATTTTTAATGGTCTGCTCATTACTCAGCCATGAAGCCTTTTTCATTGGGCAAAATTGCTCATAAATTGATTTATCTGCCAGCTTTACAGTTTTGCTAAGTGTCAGCATACCAGCAGACAACTCTGCAAAAGCAATTCTTTGTTTCCCTATATCTTTGCTTTTTGCAATCTGATCAGCAGCTTTAGCCAATATTGATCTGAGTCCTGCAAGCGTTTTTTTCGCATCCGCGTTCAATTCAGCAGTTGTGGTTGCTTCCAAAGTTTTGCCGTATGCTTCCGCTTTTATACCGGCAGTCTTTGAATCTGAATTTACCAGTGCATCTTTAATAGACAGGTAATGTGATAAAAGCTCCTGCAGGGGAGCAATAGTGCGTTCGCCCGCATAACTGGTTAATGAAAGCAGCCAGATGGCCAGTGTGGTAGTACATATGATTTTCATGGTCGATAATTTTATAAGGCCAAAGGTCTGCTTAATGCAGCAACTGGCTTTATATAATTCTGATTATAATTTATAAGATTCTGTCGGGTGCATACCGGCACGGATTTTTGTAATCTATTTGATAGAATGAACATTTACGCCGGCTAACCGTTATATTGGTATTAATTATTCAATAAAATCAATTGCCCTATGGATCAAAAGATT
>DATFQH010000101.1:0-3798 GCA_035264385.1 Pedobacter sp. | reverse complement strand
ATATGACGACAAAGGATCCAATTGCCCATTGGCAGCAAATTTTTTGTAAAGCCCATCTGGCATCAGATCTATCACCTTCTTTGCAGCATCGGCAGCGTCTTTCCATTTGCTAACATCATAGGATTGACTGATCAATACACTTCCATCCTGATTTCTAAAATTAGCGTATAAAGGATTTCCGTTAAAAAGCGGACTGGCGGCGTAAAGCAAAACTTTCGATTTAATGGCATTGGCGATTAACTGATCTGCCCTGCCCACTTGATTTCTGTCGGTTGTTTTAGAAGGGAGGCTTTCCATTGCTATGTCCAGCTCACTGACAATATAGGAAACACATTCATCATATGCATTTCGACCAACCTGTATATCTTCCGGGGATGCATCTACGGGAATAATATCTCTCATCAAAACTACCGGCCCATATTGCCTCATTAAAAGATGATAATAATATGCCCTTAATACACGCGCCTCAGCTTTATATTTAGACCTTAAATCGATCGAAATTTCCACACATTCATCCACCCTGGAGATAAATACCGATGCTGATCGAATCCCGCGATAATACTTATTCCAGACGTTGTAAGGTACATTAGTTGGACCCCAGTTGCCCATATTGATATTGTAGGCAGGAATTCCGTTCCATGAAAACTTTGCCTCGTCTGAAGCAGAGGTGAGATTAAAGTTATCTGCATTCCCTTCATCGGGAATATAGCTGTATACATTGGCCAGATACTCTTCTGTATTGATTTTATTAGAAAACACCTGGTCCAGAGTAAGCATGTCATCAGGTTGTTTATCCAGAAATGATTTTTTACAGGAAGTGAAGAAAATCACTGCAAAAGATAAGATATATAATATTGATTTCGTTTTCATCATTCAAAATTTTAGACTAAAAATTGATATTCATACCTACACTAAAATTCCTTTGTATCGGATAGGCAGCCCCATTTCCTGCGCCCAGTTCAGGATCCCAGAACTTAAAATCGCTCCACGTAAATACATTGTAACCAATTGCATAGAGACGCAGCGAGTTGATCTTGATCTTGGAAGTCAGAAGTTTGGGAAGCGTATACCCCAGTTCAACAGACCTTAACCTAAGGTAGCTCGCATCTCTTTGCCACCAGGTAGATGGCTGATAGTTATTGGGATTATCTCCATAGGTAAGTCTTGGATATAAAACATTCTGGCTTGGATTCTCGATAGTCCATCTGTTTGTTGCGTACTCTGGAACCGCAGCTCTGCCCAGAGATTCAAGAAAAGGATAAAAGCCGGTTCCTCCAAGCATGAAATCCATATTTGCTGTTCCTTGAAAGAAAATTGAAAAGTCAAAACTTTTGAATCCGATGCTGCTTCCGAAGCCATAAACCATTTCTGGGTTTGCTGGATTACCAATTGCGACCATATCGTAAGGGTCAATTAAGCCATCGCCATTGATATCGATGTATTTAATATCACCCGGACGTACTTTACCTCCGAATTTAGGTTGAGGCAAGTTACTTTTTAATACAGACTGACTCAGGTCTTCAAAGTCGTCGGCAGTATACAGTCCATTGTCCACCAATCCAAAAGGTTGCTGAAAGCGCTCCCCTTTCGTACTTTGATAAGCAAATTTTCTATCGGGTTCGTCATTCTCAATGATTTTATTTCGGGCAAAAGTGAAATTACCCCTTACTGAAACGTCAAGTGCACCATAGCGCTTTTTATATTCCAGACTTGCATCAACCCCTTGATTTTGCATAGCTCCAATATTGCCCCACGGCGCCTTATTTAGACCTATAATACCAGGAAGTGCTCCCCTTTGCATAAAAATTCCGGTTCTGCTTCTTCTGAATACGTCTGCCTGAATGTAGAATCCGTTTAAAAACCTGGTTTCTATTCCTAGATTTGTTTCCTTTTCACGCTCCCAAGTCAGGTTAGCTCCCCACTCGTCTTCCCCTCTTCCTCCGTAGCCGTTACCGCCATTCTCCCCAAATACCCAGCCGCCGTTACCTCCACCAATTGTGGTAAGGTAGGCGAATCTTCTTCCACCGATCTGATCATTACCCTTATACCCAAATGATCCCCGAAATTTCAAATATTCAATAAATTCGATATTTTTTTTGAAGAATGGTTCTTCGGAAATTAGCCAACCTGCACCAAATGACGGGAAAAGACCAAATCGGCTACCTTTTTCAAAGTTCTCAGAACCGTTATATCCAGCATTTACTTCAGTAAAATAGCGTCCTTTGTATGCGTAGGTAACTCTGCTTACCAAGCCCTGAAAGCGATTGGGTAAAGCAGCTATAGAGGAACCGGCACTTGCGTCTACAAAGTCCTGCTGATTATACAACAACAATCCACCAACGGTATGATCGCCGAAGGTTCGGTCGTAATTCAGATTGGCCTGAACATAAATTCTGCGATTACCTGTAGCTTGCCTTGCGAAACTCAAGTCTTCCTGACCATCCTGCCATTTTACAAGTATGAGTTTTCCCTCACTGTCTCTGCCGGTGGCACGATAGGAATCACCTATCTCTCTTAATCTTTGAATATTATGATAATTCACAGCGTCGAATGCAAATTTACCCTGTGCTTTCAAACCGTTCACCAGCCACGAAAGGTTGTGCTTTAAGGTGATATCAGACTGAATGTTGTTGTTCCATGTGGTTTGGTATCCGGTATTGACCAGATCAGCATATGGACTTCTAATTACACTAGCGCCGCTTCCACCAAACAAAATGTCTTTGCCATCAGGATTGTTATAAGTAGGCAGGTAATCTCCTGGGTTTGTTCTCATGATGTCGTCCCAAATCACATTGCTCGCTTTACCCGGAAAATTTTGGGTTATCAAAATACCTCCAAGACCTAAACTGAGTTCCGTGTTTGAATTAAGTTTGATATCTGTATTGGCCCTAAAATTATATCTCTTTAGGTTAGCATTGGTATTGTACGCATTCAGGCTGCCGTCTTTCCATATCCCGTTTTCATTATAGTACGTTGCTGAAACAAAATACTTTGCTACATCACCGCCACCAGATATGTTTAAATTGGCTCGATTGTTATTTGTCCATTCTTTCATCATCACATCAATCCAATTCACATCAGGATAGAGTTCAGGATCACTTTGATCTCGGTATTTTTGAAGAATTTCGTCGGTGTAAGGACTTTTGAAATCAGGATTATTATTTAGGTTAGCTTCATTAAACAACTCATAAACAGTGGCTGCCCTCGCAAGTTTGGGCAACCTTGTAGCGCCGACAGCACCGGATTCCATCTTGAAACTAACTACCGGCTTCTCATTTGATCCGCGCCTTGTATTTACTAAAATAACACCATTTGCACCTCGAATACCATAAACCGCTGTTGCAGATGCATCCTTAAGTACAGAGAAACTTTCAATTTCCTCCGGTTCGATGTTATTTAGTGGTCTTTCAACACCATCTACCAGTACCAATGGGGTTGAGCCGGCACCGAACGTACCGACACCCCTTATCCAGAATTGAGCGTCGTCATTGCCAGGTTCACCCGATCTTTGAACAGCTATCACCCCCGCAACTCGTCCACCTATAACATTTGAAAGCGAACGTCCAGGCTGTTTAAGTTCTTTAACTTGGACGGTAGAAATGGAACCCACTACACTTTCTTTTTTCTGAACACCGTAAGCTACGATAGCTACTTCATCTAGTTTGTTATCTGATGATTCTAGTACCACATTGATGGTTCCTTCTCCCTTTATTTCAATTTCTTGCTGCTTAAAACCAATGAATGAAAATACCAACGTGCCATTTGCTGGAACTTTGATATTGTAATTTCCTTCCGAAT
>DATFQH010000100.1:0-5476 GCA_035264385.1 Pedobacter sp. | reverse complement strand
TTACGACCGTTATAAAAATGGTGCACCCAAGAAAGGTAGCGAAAAAGAAGGGGAAATTATCCCTTATCAACGTCAGTTTTCTTTCGATCCGGCATCTGTTAAGGGTCTAACCTCAGATTGAGGGCCAGTAAATAAGAGGTCAGATATCGTTGCGTATTGGGTACTTGGTCTCTGGGATTCCACACTTTATAGGTATCCATATGCGCGAGGACTTACACCAAGTGACATGAGAACATTGATAAAAAGTTTAAAGACACCATCAACAAAGCTAAAATGATGAAAATATTTATAGCATTTGTACTACTAACACTAATTTGCGGGTGCCAGGTAAGTCGTACATTCACGGGGAAATATACTTCCAAAGGTGGATCTTTTGCCATCCAATTTCATAAAGATTCTACGTTTAGTTTTGAAGGGCGTGCAAATCACTTTTACCAAAGATCAACGGGGAAATGGAAAAGAGTAAATAATCGATTGATTATTATGAATAGCGACATCAAAAATATTGAAGTTCCTTTAAGTGTATCCAGGATGGATGAGAAAAGCGTCGATTCTGAAAATGTGATATCCCTGGTTTTAAAAATGAAAGGTGGTACGAACTTGTCGGATTTCAGGTGCCTATTATTTGTCGATGATGAACTTTTCGATAACAAGCGTGGAGATTCAATAACTTCTATTGAAATCAAAAAGCCTGTAAAAAATATTTCTTTTCAAATTCTTAGAGAACCTCAGTTATTTACTTCGAACCGTATTTCTGACCCTTTATATAGTCAAAAATATTCTTTTAAAGATCCTTTAAATAACAGACTCAAAATTGAAATGACCGTGGATGAATCACACTTCTTTTACAGGGTCTTCGATCAGAATCCTGTAAAAGGGAAAAACGGTAAAATTCGCTTGTTCAATACCGATCGAAAGAAATGGGCAACGTTATTTAGGGTCAGAGATGGGGCGAATATTTTTTTTGATTTCTAGATAATAATTCAGCTATGGTCTTATACGGATAGTAGCTATACAGTTGTAAAGCTATAAGCGGATAAGATCGTTTCGCATTAAACTCCCTTTCGATTTGTAAATTTAGTATGGCCGTCATGAGAATGAGAAACTTGAAAATGGTGAGTAAAATTATATCGCGAAGATTTTTTGTGCCGCATTAAATTTGTTTCACTGGCAAAATATCACTCGGCCCGGCTTTCAATTAATCGAAAAACATAGTCTAACATATAGACAACTGCATCCCTGATCATGGCACTATTGTTCATCACTGGCGACTACTTTGGTTCGGAATAAAAGGTGCTTTTCCAGAAATACATAAATAGATTCAACTCCAGAGAAGATTTTGTTGTTGGCAAAACGTATTTCTCTGGAGTTCTACGAATTTAATGATAGCTGCTGTTTATCAGTGGACTATGTTATAGTAACTTGATGGATTCAACAATTTGCTTCGATACAGGCTTCCATTCCGGCACTTCCTTTTCTGTGCAGTTAAAACTTCCTATCATTGCTTTCCCTCCAACAACAGTAACGAACATTATATTATAGATCTTACTATTTATCGCCTGCGACATAAATTCAATTAGGGTAACTTTGGATCCGTTTAGCTCTTTTATTTCATTCTTTAACAATTGAGAGCCTGGAATTGAAGAAATTTGCGTAGTAAGTTGTTTCTGCAATTGAGGCAATTGTGTCTGATCTAATGGTTGAGCAGTTAGATTAAAAGCAATATTTACGCTTGCGTTTTTATTGGTGTACACTAACGTTGGTCTGTTTCCCGCTCTGGGATATTTAATGTCAAGGGTACTTTTGTCCATTGGTACAAAATCCTCGGGCAAGAGTAATTGGACCTTATCGTTCAATATAGTTCTGCGGGTGAGAACTCCAGGTTTGAAAGCTATGCTGACAAGAAAAATGAAAACTGCAATAATTTTAACTAAGTTTCGCTGCATTGATGATGTCGATTTGTTCATTTGTATAGTTATAATGTTTACGATTTTGGAAAGCTACTTTTTCGATCCCTAAGCACGGAGTCATATCGCCATCAAGGACGTTTGTCGACTCCCAAAAATCAAGTCGTTTAAGTTTTTTTAAATTATTAATAGGTTTGATAGATGCTATTTCCCCGCAATTGTTAATGCCTAACTGTGTGAGTTGAGACAAATTTGTAATCTCATCAATTGAGTTAATTTTTTTACATGCCTGAACTTCAAAAGACTTGAGTGTGTTTGATAGTAAACCCAGACCCGCTAAAGATGTCAGGTTTCGGTTGTAACTCAAATCCAAATTTTGCAAATCTTGAAAAGTATCAATGCCTGCGATAGTATGTATAGTTGAACTGATAATCGCGAGACTCCTTAACTCTTTAAGATTTGTCAAGTCAGACAAGTCGGGTTTCAGATATCCATGGAGAGTCAGGTTTCTGAGACTTTTGCAATTTTCTAGTCCTATGAGTTTTTTATTCCAGTTTATAATACATGATTGCAATGCTGGAAACTCATTGAAATCTAAGTCGCCTACAACCGGTCTGTTAATGCTTAATGATTTAAGATTTTCAAGAAACTGTAACCCGCCGATGTCAAGCTTAGTTGCCGTAACCATCATGATGTCCTCTACAAAAGAATAGTCTTTAAGAAAGTCAACATTATCCTTCCTAAAGCCGGACACTGAATTGAGTTGAATTCCGGTGAATTCGTTTTTCTTCATAAATGCGCTGCCTGAATCGATATTTTCATCAGTAAGCAAAACATAGTAAGTTTGCGCATTATAAGTTACAATTCTAAAGCCGTTTTTTTCGATTATTTTTGTCATGTCACATCGATAATGTTCTTGTCGCCCCAGTTGGGATTTGTTGATATTCTTGGGCCGCTCTTTTTGTGCCTAAAGGGTTAACCTTGTTCAGTACACCAGCCCCATCTCTTCCTCCAATTGATTCATGATTTAACTTTTGTTGCTCAACTATTTCTCGGTTTAATTTACCGCCTTTTACCTCCGTTACCTTAACCTCGAGGATCTCTTCCGATTTAAATTTACTACTTTTGGAATGCTGTTTAAGTCGTTTAGATACATTTTTTGACTGCCCTACATATTTCTTGCCTGACTTTGTTGTTATCTCATAAACTCCCTCTAGACCTTCACCAACTTCATCCGCATATTTAAGCAAGTCATGACCTTCGTCAACTAACTTTGCAACTTTTCTACCAACTTTTATTCCCTTGCCTATCGCATCACCCACAACAGGAATTATTGAAATCGCGCTTAACGCAGCATTTGCATAATCTCCTTCAGCCAGATAAATGGTCGCGTTCAGGGCATCTCCAAGATCCCCAATAACAGGGATAAAGCCAATCAAATCCAAAGCTGCATGTAACCTCCAGAAGTTATTTTCTTTCTTTCTGTGCCCTACAATTACAACCTCCTGGAGATTAATCCCCTCATCAACTCCTCTGCCATCCGGATCTACAAAACGCGTAGGGTTGTTATTTGCATATTGATAAGGAGAAATACTCTCATACAAGTCAGCAAGAGGGTCAACCACATTCCATCTGGCAATCTCGGGATCGTAAAACCTAGCTCCATAATCTAGCTGACCAATCTCTAATTGCAACTCCTTGCCGTTGTAAAGGTACTTGTTTACGCCAGCTGTCGCAAGCTTTAATTTTCCAAATGCATAGTAGTTTGCCTCCTGAAGTTTCTGCACCTGATTCAACGTGGGATGTTTACTAAACCCGTATCTTGTATTGCCCAGGTGATCCTTCAAGTCGTATTCATACACAAATGTGGTATCATTTCTTCTGGCACGGCCTTCTTCAGTAATAATGAAATCTAATGTCCCGCCTGTATATTGAATGTGGTCTATGTAATCTATGGTGCCTTCCATATTACTCTGCTTTCTGAGCTTCCTGCCAGTAGCGTCATAGGAATAAATCATAGACAATACCCCAGCTTTATTAAGTGTCGCTGGAAGGTTCAGCCCATTATAGGTTAATGTTACTGCATTCCTACCATCGGTCGTTGCATTACCATTGCCATCGTATATATAATTGGCTGTTGTTAATCCTCCTCCTGAAACATTAGTCAATCTGTTGCCAGAATAGCTGTATTGCGCGATTCCTCCACCATCTCTATTCAGCGTAGTGATATTACCCATTTCGTTGTAGGTAAGTGCCTCACTCATTACAATACCGGTACTGATAGCATTGGTCAACCTGTTCAATTTATCATATGTGTAGCTGAAGGCATTGGGGTAAGAGATGCCTCCGGTGCCCCAGCGTTGCATGGCAATGTTGCCATTGTATTGAGCCGTCGCCAGCGTATCATAACCAAGGGTCATACTAAATTGGGGTGAGGTGGCTCGGGTGAGCCAGCCTCTTTCATTGTACCGATATGCGATACTGAGTAAGCTATTGTTTAGCCTTTTGTCTTTCAGCTGTCCTATCTCATTATAGATCTGCTCACTCAGCAGAACCTGGACATTACCATTGATCTTCTTATAAGTCTTTGTTTGTCTTCCAATGTGATCATACTGGTAATCAGTAGTAATGGTAGTCGGCTTAATACCAGTTATATCATGGGTATAAGTGTTCTTTGTGAGTTCACCAAGAAAATTGTAGCTGTTAGAAATGAAGTCTACTTTGTTAAGGTGATTCTGTTTTTTAGTCAACAGTAGCTGGCCTTCTTCATCGTAATAGTAGGTGGATAAATAACCCATACCTCCATCCAGCATAGCAATATAGTTGCCAGTTAGCAGCCCCTTTGTTCTATCTCCATCCACCTGACCGGACGCAGGTCCGGATGGGCCACCAAATGTATTGTTGTAGAAATTATAGTCGTCATAATATTCAACAGTATGATAGCTGTGAAGATTAGCCTTTGGTAAAGTTCTGTTAGTATAGCCAATTAGTGTACCGCCAATATTTGCATCGTCACGGACTTCAAATAAAGCAGTCAGTGTATCCACAGTGCTCTGTATTACGGCACGAGAGGCTGCATTGGTATGCATACCAGTTATGATTGTCCGGCCTTGACCATCATATTTGTTGAAAAACCATCTGCCGGCAGTCTTCTGAATCGTATCCTGACTAAAGACCAGCTGGTTCAGCTTGTTGTAAATAGAATATTCCCATCCTTTACCCGGGAATTTTTTCTCTATTATTAGATCGCGTCCATTATAGCGGTATTGATAGCAGAAATTATCTAATGTTACTTGGGTGGGTACGGAAGTAGCGTCTGGATTTGCTCCTGGCGGAAGTACAAAACTTAGTTTGCCGAGGTCGTCATATACGTAGTAAGTACTCAATGTCTCAATAGTATTTGCAGGCAAAACCCTGTTGAACATCCTTTTTAAAATGATTTTCCCTTCTTTATCTTTATACTCTTCAATGGTCCCTGCTTTGCCATCTGCAGCCACCCAATTTTCATCTTTTGAAATGGTAAGGTAAAGTTGGTTAGCATTGTAATAGCCGGTTCCTGATAGCCTTCT
>DATFQH010000099.1:0-5107 GCA_035264385.1 Pedobacter sp. | reverse complement strand
GGGGATTGACCTGGTCTTCTATGGTAAAGCAGGCAAGGACTTGCCTTACGGCTATACGCTCATTGATCATGGCAAAGGACGAGTTTATAAGGGGAGTGATGTGCTTTCCCTGAACGAATTACTTCAGCCGCTGCCTGCGCTGGCTGTTGAGTCTGGGGTTGGGAATATAAAAGTGATTGTAGCAGCAGAAGGGGTAGCTATGCCTTCTGATATTGAGGCTTCTTCGGCTGATTTCGTTGATCCGGACATTTCGATATCGCTTGATCCGCAGACGCCAGCTTTCGAGCAATTAAAGGCGTTTGAAGCTCCGCTACAGATTTCCATTTCCGAAGACATTGATGATGAGGCCATTCATGGTCGACGCCGTCAGCGAAAAAAGCTGCGTAACCAATAAGAGATAAATTCTTTTCATTTAAACAATTCATATGGTAATAATTATAGGAAACCAAAAAGGGGGTGCAGGTAAAAGCACCTTTACGCTGCTGTTGGCCAACTACCTGACCCAGATCAGGGGATGCATGGTGACAGTGATCGACATGGATTACCAGCAGTCGCTGGTCCAGAAGTTCAATAAAGACCAGCTTTCCGGGCTGGATCCGCCTTACCAGGTGATTGCGGCGAGCCTGGAACAATACCCTGTCATGCTGAAGGTACTGGGAGAAAATCCCGAGGACCTGGTGCTGATCGATCTGCCGGGTAAGCTGGACGATGACGGCCTGATCCCGGTGTTCCAGTCGGCAGATCAGGTGTATTGTCCTTTTGGTTATGATGAGTTCAGTTTTGAGTCTACGGTGCTTTTTGCTTTTGTGCTGCAAAAGATCAATCCGGATGCGGAGCTGACCTTTATTCCCAACCGGGTAAAAGCGAATGTAAAATATGAAACGCAGGAGGAAGTAGACCGGCAGCTGGCTGGCTTTGGGAAGCTCTCCATGCCGATACCTGACCGGATTGATTTTCAGCGGGTGAGTACGCTCAGAACGCCAGTTGCGGCTTTCAGCGCAGCTGAAGGCATGCTGGACCAGCTGTTTTATGCCAACATGGCTTTTCTTCTGGAGGATTTGAGTTTTCAGCGTTTAAAGGCAGCAGGCGATGAGTGAGATTAAGTCACTCGCCGATCAGCTGCGCAGCAGCCTTGTTGTTCCTGAGCCCATTTCGCCTAAGACTACAAAACCCAAAGCTACTACGGGTAAGGCGGCGGCTGGGGATAAAGGTGTCGATCTGAATCCAAAAATCCTGCAGGAGATACTGGCCTATGATACCGCTGAACACAAAACAATGGTGCATGCCCGTTTTGATGCAAAAACGGCAAAGATGCTGGGCCATTTCAAAATGGCCACGGGCGTTGAAAATACCCGCATCGCTGCCTTTGCGGTGCACTACCTGTTTTCAGTGCATCCTGAACTCAAGTCCATTATCAAACATTATATCCAAAACTTAGAGTTATGAACTGGTTACCTTTTTTAGCCTGGCTTGGCCTGGCCTATTTCATTTATTATTTGCTGCTTATCCTGGTGGACAGCCGGGCTTCCGGCAGCCATTCATCCGAAGATGAGCTGCCGGTACTGACTTTTTCGGAGGCCCGGCCGCCTGAAAAAGTAATGCTCGAGGATCTAGTGGTGGATTCGGGTTCTGTGTCTGCTCCTGCGGTATATCCAGAACCGGCGGCGAAGGGGCTGGGCGGGGTGAGCCTGGCAAATCTGTTTGAGCTCTCGCGAAATGAAGCCATTGAATACACCAGGGCCGTGAGCTTTTAACATGTTTCGGATAGTACTGCTTTGTGTATTTTTTGCGCTCTTTGCGCTTGTATGCTGGCCGGCAGCTGCCCAGCCGGGCATTGCGGAAATTCAGCAGGCGACTGGGGATTTGCGCCGCTCGTTTTTTTCTGCCCGTGATGCCACGCTGGTGCTGGCTGCGATCTTTGGCATTTGCGGCGGCCTGCGGGTATATTACAATTGGCAGATGGGTAAGGAGCGGATCAATACTGAAGTAGCCGCCTGGTTCTTTGTTGCACTGTTTATGGTGCTGCTGGGTCCATTCGTACAAACCCTGTTTGGTATCTGAGTTTATTGCTTTGCTAGCTTTTTTAGCTAGTTCTGCTGTTTCTATGCGGCCTCAGTCTGGGGTCAATTAATTCCACTTTTTTCTTTTTTCCTGATTTATTTTATGAAAAAAACCAAACACTTCCTGGTGATGGCCCTGCTAGTGGTCATCACCCAAACTCAACTATTTGCCCAGAGCGGGGTAACCGGTTTAAATACCGCTACTACCACGCTAAAGACCTATGTGGGCCCGGTAACCAATGTGACGCTGGTCATTGGCGGTATTGTCGGACTGGTCGGAGGTCTTAGGGTATACTCCAAATGGAATTCGGGAGATCAGGACATCAACAAGGAGCTGATGGGCTGGGGCGGGTCCTGTTTATTCCTGGTGCTTTCTGCGCTAATCATTAAAGCTTTTTTCGGTTTATAGATGTCCAGGAGTTACAACGTTTACAAGGGGTTACAAAAGCCCCTTGTTTACAAAGGCTTTTCGGGCAAGTTCATTTACTGGGGCATCGCTTCGCTGCTCAGCGGGCTGGTTCTGGGTGCGCTGGTGATGGCGCTGTTCAGCTTGGTCTTGGGGGTTCTGGTACTCGCCGGCTGTATAGGCGGTGGACTGCTTTTTACTTTTTCCCGTCAAAAACAGGGCTTGCACCAGAAGACCCGGTCCAGGGGTATCTACCTGTTTCGCTCGCGGATGCGCAGGCATTCCGCTCATTTACCTTATCACATTTATCATGTCAGCAAAGCAGGAGTTTAAGCTTCCCTATGTGGGTCTGCAAGGGTATGGAGAGCTGGATTTACTGTATGGGCTAAACGGTGAAGTCTCTATAGTGATCGGGCTGGTTAACCCCGTGATGCAGTACTCCGGCTCCACTGAAGCCTATCAGGAATTTCATAGTATTTTTAACAATGTCATTAAGACCCTTGGCAGCGGCTATTTGCTGCAAAAGCAAGATGTGATTTCCAAATCCAAATATGCTTATACCCCAGCGGGGGAATATTTGCAGAACCAGTACAACCGGCATTTTCAGGGCCGGGGCAGGGTTCAGGTTAGCACCTATCTGACTATCACCCGGCAAGTAAAAAAAGGAAGTTTTTATCAGTATGACGCCACTGCCCTGCATGATTTCAAGCAGAGCGTGCACAAGGTGATGGGGATTCTGCAGGCTGGAGGTACCAATCCCAGGCTGCTGGCCGAAAAAGAAGTGAATGAGCTCTTGAAACGAATGCTGAGCATGAATTTTTTGGAGCCGGTGATGGCCATGAATAACATTTCTGCGGCGGATAACCAGCTGAATATGGGCGAGCGGGCATTGCGCTCGGTCAGTTTAGTGGACATTGACCACATTGATCTGCCTTCTTCGCTTGGAACCCATACCGTACTCTCAGACAACGATACAATCCGTGGATTTCCGGTAGACCTGTTGTCTTTTTTAATCCGGGTTCCTGATTTTCATTGTATCGTGTACAACCAGTTGATTGAAATTCCGGTCCAGTCCATCCTGCTGCGCAAGCTGAGCTTAAAGCGAAAACGCCATTCGGGAATTCCGGATCCTGCAAACTCGCTTTGCGTGGATGACATTGACCTGCTGCTGAAAGATGTGGCCAAGGACAGTCAGCTGCTGGTTCAGGCACATTTCAATGTGATGGTCTGCGCGGATAAAGCGAAGTTGCAGCAGGCTTGCAATTTTGTAGAAACTGAGCTGTTTCAGCTGGGCATTACTCCGGGCAAAAACGCCTACAATCAGCTGGAACTGTTCCGGACAGCGATCCCGGGTAATGGGGTGGAGCTGAAGGACTACGACTGGTTTTTAACGACCTGCGATGCGGCGCTTTGCTTTTTATATAAAGAGCGGCTTCCTGTAGATGATCCTTCGGACTTTCTGATGCGCTTTACCGATCGACAGGGCATTCCTGTGGGCATCGACCTCTCGGATCTGCCGATGGCGCAAAACCGGATGAGTAACCGCTCTAGGTTTTGTCTGGGAGGCAGCGGAACGGGCAAGAGTTTTTTCATGTGCTCGCTGCTGGAACAGTATGCCCTTTACAATATGGATGTGGTGATCGTAGACACCGGGGACAGTTACTCGGGGCTTTGCGAATATTACAAGGGCAAGTACATTACTTATACCGAGGAGAATCCGATCACGATGAATCCTTTTGCGATATCGCTGGCCGAGCTGAACATTGAAAAGAAAGATTTCCTGGTTACCCTTATCGTGCTGCTCTGGAAAGGAGCAGAAGGCCAGGTCTCTCAGACCGAAAGGGACGTGATCACCCAGCTGATCTCCGCTTATTATCAGGCCTTTTTTTATGCGAGTGATGATTTAGTATCGGTTGAACCAGCGGGTGTTTCCGAGCTGAGCTTCAATGCTTTTTATGAGTTTTCTGTAGCAACCATCCCGCTGATCCGAGAGCGTGAACAAATCAGCTTTGATCTGGAGGAGTATCGCTTTGTGCTGAAGAAGTTTTATAAAGGCGGGGAGTACCAGACGATACTGAATGAACAGGCGGACCAGTCGCTGTTCACTGCTCCTTTTATTGTTTTTGAAATCGACAACATCAAGGAGTCCAAGGTGCTGTTTCCAATAGTAACCCTGATCATTATGGATGTGTTTATTCAGAAGATGCGGCACCGATCAGACCGCAGAAAAGCGCTGATCATTGAGGAAGCCTGGAAGGCGATTGCTTCTCCACTCATGGCGGGATACCTGCTGTACATGTACAAAACGGTGCGCAAATTCTGGGGAGAGGCGATAGTGGTGACCCAGGAACTGGCCGATATACTGGGTAATCCGGTAGTCAAGGACAGCATCATCAGCAATTCAGGTACGGTGTGCTTACTGGATCAAAGTAATTTTAAGGACAACTATGAGGAAGTGGCGAGACTGTTGTCCATTAGTGAAACCGAGCGGCGAAAGATCTTTACGATCAATAAGCTGGACAACAAGTCCGGACGCGGCCGGTTCAAGGAGGTGTACATCCGGCGCGGCATGGTTGGGGAGGTGTATGGGGTCGAGGTAAGTATGGCGCAGTACCTTACTTTCTCGACCGAAAAGCCGGAA